>JBDRDG010000025.1:0-4248 GCA_043821045.1 Candidatus Omnitrophota bacterium
CAACCCCCTCAATCAGCCAGATGTCGAAATTGTTTCCCTGAATCATACCGAGGTCGTAAGAAAGCTGATGAGCCGACTCATGCCTGAACACCTCTAAATTCATCGCCTTTGTATCAAGAGCGTAACGCTTAATATAGGAACTTACCTTGTGCTGATAATCGCTTACCGCCTGCTTGCTTCTATAGTCTAAATCTTGTTTTCGCCAATCTGCCACGCGCGCTTTTTCGCCTTCAACGTACTCCTCTACCATCTTATAGTTCTTCCCTCCGAAAAAATTATATACCATTAACTTGTTCTCTAAAGGGCTATATAGACCCACAGCGCCAGCCATACCGGGAGCGACTTTGCGGCAATAGGCGTAAAAATCATCGGAATTAGAGAAAATAAGCACATAGCTTCGCCGCTTAAGTGTTCTATCAAGCGCAGGCGAGAATACTTTCATAAAGGCATCGGAAAGATTTTTTAAAACGTCTATGCTTTCGGCGATTCGGAAATAAGTCTCATCGGTAAAAAAACTGTACTGGCCCTGACGATAAAAATCAAAATCGGGGAACTGATTTTTGATCAGCACCTCTTCGTCAGTAATCCCAATTTTATCCGCCTGTGACTGCTCTATACCGGCAACGTTTTCCTTAGCGATAGTTATCACCATGGCGCCGGATGAACCGAAAATCTGCTTAAACTTTATATCCTTATCGTCCTCGGATACTTTTATCCCTTCTAGACGCCTTCCATCCTTAGTATACAAAATAGTTTTATCGCGGGAAGCAATCAGCTTGCTCTCCAACTGCCGCCGGACTCTTTCGGCTTCCTCGCTGTCAATAGCCAGTGACCTCGGGCTGACTCTTAGATTAAAAGCGGGGACCTCATAAAGAACAGTTTCGCCGCTAGAAGATCGGTATATCCGCCAGGACAAAAACCTATCGCCGAGGAAAAAATGGTCGATAAATTTTAATCCCGCTAAGACAAGGGCAAAAACAAAAAAGACTCTGATTGCTTTTGACATATTATCGCCTCTGTATAATTTTTTCTTTCCAAGCGGATACTTTCTTCATCTTATACTATATAATATATTTAACCATCCGACAAGCCGTAATGAAACATAAATATTATCCACTGTACAACAAGAGAATATTACTTATAAGATATTACGTTACACGTATTTTGCCGTGCTAAAATTTTTGACAAACGGGAGGAAAATGATAGGATGTAATTCATGGAAGGTAAAATAAAAATTGTTGTTATTGATGACGAACGAGATATCTGTCTTCTCATAAAAGAAAATCTGGAAATCACGGGAAGGTTCGCGGTAATCACGACAAGTAGCCCCTTGGAAGCTGAACAACTATGCCAACAAGAACAGCCCGACTTAATTTTAATGGACGTTGTAATGCCTAATCGCAAAGGCTCGGATATAGTCGAATCTTTAAAAAAAGACCCTGGGACGAAACGAATACCGATTATCATCATGAGCGGCTTAGGCGAAATGGTCTATTTTAAAGATAAAGATAAGTGGAGTTGGCTTCCCAACATGCCGATAGTAAAGGAACGCGGCGAGATTATCCATGAATTTAATCCTAATATCGCTGCCCAAGCCTACGGCGTTAGGGCATATATTGATAAACCCTTCGGCGCAAAACGCCTCATAGAGCTGATAGACGAGGTATTGGGATTAAGCAAGTGAGAGTTTCTGCTCCCTGCCTAAATTCATATCTTTTTCACACCCACTGTCTCACTTCAACAACAGGTGTCTAAGTGATAGTCGTCTCACTTTAACAACAGGTGTTTAAGTGGAACAGGCGGCGTTATGACTAGGAAAGCTTTTGCCGTACAGGGTAACCGCAGGGTAAGAAATTTTGCGAGAATTATAAATCGGGGGATTCAGGAAAACCGCTGTGGACGACAACTACCGGTTCCGGTTGGGGATGAATCATCTTAATATCTTTCCACTTACCGCTGCGGTAACGCAGATATATAAGGAAAGAAAAAACAAAAAAGACAAGGATCATAGCCACCCACCCGGCTTCAGCCGATAAGCGCCAGACTTTTAGCATGACGAATAAAATCGGCACAAGTATCCAGTGAAGGGAAACAGAAAGAAACATCGCCCAGAAACTGTCGCCGGCGCCGCGCAATGTGCCGATAAAAACAATCATTATTGCTTCAACCAAAACGTAGAGGGATGCAAACCGCACCATAAAAACTGCCGTGGGCAAAGCCTTAATAAAAATATCGTTTAAAACCGAAGGCCGGAAAATATTCACTAAAAAACTCGGAAAACCAAGGAAAAAAATTAATATCAACGATGAATAAATCATTCCCAATTTAAGGCCGGAGATAACTGAACGCTGGGCTATATCCGGACGCCGCGCGCCAAGATAGCGTCCGATAAGGCTGGTAACACCGATTTCAACGCCGATAAGAGGAATAAACGATACCATGTCCCAGTTAAAGGCGATCGTTACCGCCGTAGCCGTAACCAGGCCGAGAGAGTGAAACATCATGACGACAATATTAAAAGCTAATATATTTAAAAACATCTCAAGCCCGGCCGGATAGCCGAAACGCAGAAGCGTCCCCATCACCTCTTTATTAAAATGAAACGACTGGTTCACTCCATATTCAAAGCGGTTTCCTTTACTAAAATAACGAAAAAGCATCATAAAAAGGCCGCTGATACCGCCGATGATTGTTCCGTACGCCGCGCCGCGGATACCTAAAGCGGGGAAACCAAACTTACCAAATATCAGAGTATAACTTACTAAAACATTAACGGCCATAGCCGTAAACGAAGCCGTCATTACAATTTTTGTCCGGCCGATAGCGGTAAAAAAACCGCTTAAACAGCAGCGGAATAAACCGACTACGGAGCCATACAATAAAATATTAAAATAAATCCGTTGTAATCCCGCCTGGACCGGATTAATTTTCATTAAATCGAATAAAAAATATCCCAAGGGTTTAAAAATTATTATCAAAGGATAGGCGATAATCGCGATAATACCGGCCTGAGCGGCAACGACAGGACACTGCCTTTTTTGCCCGGCGCCGAAATACTGCGCCGTAACCGCGGTTGAATATCCTATAAGGCCGATGAAAAAAGTCATCATCATAAAAGATGTCAAGCCCCCGCCCATCGCCGCGTTCATCTCTTCCGATCCCAGCCGGGAGAGAAAGAGACGGTCGGTAAAAATCATGATCGTGTAACAGGCGTGAGAAACCACCATCGGCAGGGCTATGGTAAGCATCTCTTTTATCCCGCCCATGGCCGGCTTATCTTTCTTAGGTTCGCAAAATAAACTCATCGCAACACGTCAATATGATATAAAAAAAGGACGGCCGAATTGGTAAACCGTCCATTTAAAACCGCCTGTCGTCTTGATAATGCGGCTGCATTACGTCATCAACCGGCAGGTTTTTACTTAATTACTTAGGCGACAAACAGATATTTATCCCCAGTATTCTACACGACATAATATATCTTCGCAAGAAAAAGCCTGTTTATCTATGCCTCAATCAAAGACAGGCTCCTAAAACAAAGCGGGTTAGTAAATGAAATTCGGCCAAGGGATAAACGATAAAATAATCGGCGGGATTGAAAACTAAATGGATCTAAAGGAGCCGGCTAGTTCTTCTCTTTAACAGTAAAAACAGCTGTTTCATTCGGCACTTTTTTAACCTCTGGGATTCTTTATAACTTTGTTCGCCGGAACCGTAATAATAACTCCTAGTCCCGGCTGACTGAAATCAATACCTTCCTCTTCAAACAACCGCACCACCTGATCAGAAATACCTTTTTCTTCCAGAACAGCCATAATTGTTTTGTTGTTTGATTTTGCCTCACCGATGAATTTCCGCAAACCGGCGAATATCGGCACTTCATAAGCTAAATAATGCCCTATGCCTTCGCTTTCAGAAATTGTCGCGCCGCTGACACCGGCTTCAACCAATATCGATAATATTTTATCCAGATACTGCGTCTGATTTAAAATAATTATTAAAAGCTCCATAACTCCCTCCCCGTTTTATTCTGCCGTATTGCCAAAAGCTTTAGCCATATATGGCAACTATCGTCTTTATTGCGTTGCAATATCCTTAATAATTAAAATGGAAAAAGAATCTATATGTATTAATTCGTATCGCATCACACGCGGCAGGCCTCACGCCGCAAATTATCTAATAAGCTAGGCACAGGTCTAACCAGATACGTGATACCTGATACGTGTTGCTTGATACGTGTTCATTTTT
>JBDRDG010000026.1:0-11763 GCA_043821045.1 Candidatus Omnitrophota bacterium
AGCCTTTGCCACTTCCTTTTCTGGTTAATTTTTAAACGTCCCGATATATCTTTTTACCAATCTATCTTTCGTTTTCCTTTAGAGCACGGCCTTTTATGGTTTAACCGTTCGCCGCATTTGTACTACAGGGGGAGGTATATCAAATATATTTTTATAAATATAGCTTTATTTTATACGGCTTTTGTGGTAATAATAGGTCTATTGATCGCTTCAGGCGATAGGGTTAGCGATAGTATCTCTTCCTTCCTGGCCCGTTCTTTTTAACTCTTTTATTAAACCCCTCCTTTTGATAGAATTAAACTATGGTTTCCAAGATAAATTCGTTAGGTTCTTCCGGTCTGGAGGTTTACCCGGTTGAAATCGAAGTGGATATACACCGCGGCCTGCCGGCCATTACCGTTATCGGTTTAGGCGATGCCCAGGTGCGGGAGAGTAAAGATAGAGTGCGCGCGGCGGTGAAGAACGCCGGTTATAATTTTCCCGCTCAGAGAATAACGATAAATTTAGCTCCCGGCAATGTTAAGAAAGAAGGGACCCATTTTGATCTGGCGGCCGCTTTAGGTATTTTAAATTCCAGCCGGCAGACGAAATTGGACCTTGACCCGTATATCGTTTTGGGCGAATTATCTCTGGAAGGAAAATTACGCCGGATGCGGGGAGTTTTTCCTATGGCAATGAAAGCCAAAGAATTTAATAAAAAATTAATTTTGCCTTTAGCCAACGCGAAAGAAGCCGCTTTGGTTAAAGGCCTGGAACTTTATCCTGTTCAAAGTTTTGAGGAAGTCATCGCTTTTCTTTCCGGCATGGTTGAGCTTAAGCCGTTTGAGGTCGATATCGATAGTTTGTTGCAAAAAGAACCTGAATACGCGGTTGATTTTTCCGATGTGAAGGGGCAGGTTTTTGCTAAACGGGCTATAGAAGTGGCGATAAGCGGTATGCATAACTTGATTATGATTGGTCCTCCCGGTGTCGGCAAGACCATGCTGGCAAGAAGGATTCCCACTATATTTTCCCCTATGGCTTTCGAAGAAATATTGGAAGTTACAAAGATTTATAGCATAGCCGGAATGCTTAATAGCCAGGAACCGCTGGTGAAAGAACGTCCTTTCCGGGCGCCGCATCACACTTCTTCCGACATCGCCCTGGTAGGAGGGGGCTCGAGCATAAAACCGGGAGAAATTACCTTAGCCGATAACGGGGTGTTATTCTTGGATGAATTACCCGAATTTTCGCGCGATGCCCTGGAAGCCTTGCGTCAGCCGCTGGAAGACGGGGTCGTTAATATTTCGCGCGCCCGCGGTCGCCTTGAATTTCCCGCCCGGTTTTTACTGGCAGCGGCAATGAACCCATGTCCCTGCGGATATTTTGGCTCTTCGCTTAAAGCCTGCCACTGTTCGAGTTTCCAAATTCAGAAATATCGCCGAAAGATTTCCGGGCCGCTCTTGGACAGAATCGATATTCATATAGAACTTCAGGATGTAAAGACAGAAGATCTTTTTTCCAGCGAACTGGCGGGAGAAGCTTCGCGTCAGATTGCCGCGAGGGTCGAGAAGGCCGGGGAGATACAAAGGATGAGGTTTTGCCAAGAGAAAATATTTTTTAATTCACAGATGAATCATAAACAGGTAAAAAAATACTGTTTGCTCGAAGAACAATCAAAAACTCTTCTTCAGGCGGCGATTAGAGAGTTTAAGTTCAGCGCGCGTTCTTATGATAAAATTTTAAAGGTGGCAAGAACCATAGCCGATATGGATAATTCCGGCATGGTTAATTCCGACCACATATCTGAAGCGGTGCAGTACAGGAGTCTCGATAAGAACTTATGGCTATAGAGTTTTAAAAAGAAGGATATTTTTGATAATACCAAGGAGTAGGTACTGTCAAAATTTTTATGGGGGAAGGTATGAAATGAGCAAGATACAAGAAACAATAACCAAACAATAATCAATGACCAAAATCCAATAACCAAACCGAAATGATGAAGAAATTTGATTTAGAGGGTAATAGAAACAGAGAGCCAGAAATTAAACCTTTAATTAAGGGGGTTAACGAGCTTAAGAAGATATTGTCTTCTATTATTGATAAATTGTAATAATATTCGGTTATTAGTGATTGGGATTTGTTTGTATCTTGTTGTTTGGTTATTTAAACTTCAATAATCTTGACGATACGATGGGTTAAATAAGGAGGGGGGGGGATGGATGATATAGAGATATTAAAACTGGCGTTGTCAGAAAAAAGGGCATTAATTAAAATATATGAACGAATCATAAAAGAAAACCGGGATTTAAAGAATTTTGCTGATAAACTTCTTGCCGAGGATCAAAATCACAAGAAGATGATCGAGAATAAAATATACGAGTTAACTCTTTAGCCAAGGGGATTTACGCTAAGAGTAAACAAATGAACTATTATGTTTTTCTGTCCGAATACCACCTGCCGCGCTGCTTTTGATATCGCCGCTTTTGGAAAACGGTTTTGGCCAATAAATAAGATAATTATACCAAGATTTGGTATGGATACATAAAAAAATCGATTCTTCTTAAGGTAAAAGATAAATAACTTTCCGGGAGAGATTAGCTATTTAACTTGATTGCTAGGGGCTTTAGTCTTATAATATTTGCTATATGGAAGGCTTTTGGAGCGGTATTTTAGGAAATAAGGTCATCTGGGTTACAGTAATCGGCTGGGCGGTTGCCCAGGGGATTAAGATTGTTATAGGTCTTATTCAAGGTAAGAAATTTAATTTTTACTGGATACTCCGCACCGGCGGTATGCCGTCGGCCCATAGCGCCGCGGTTATTGCTTTGTCTTTAGCTTTAGGTAAAGAAATGGGTTTTTCTTCGCCGGAATTTGCTTTAGCGGCAATATTTGCCCTTATAACGATGTTCGATGCCCAGACTTGGCGGCGTTCCATAGGAGTACAGGCGAGAATACTTAACAAAATTATGGATGATTTTCATCACAAGAAAAAAATAGAGGATTACAGGTTAAAGGAGCTCGTAGGTCATACTCCCGTTGAGGTTTTAGTCGGAACAATAGTCGGAGCGGTTATTTTTCTGATTTTTTATCGATAAAAGGAGGGGATTTTGAGAAGAAATATATTGATTGGTATAGGGGTCGCAGCAATTTTGTTCATAATAACAGTTCTTTTCTTCCTGAAAAAAGAGAAGGAAGAGATAGTCGTGCCGGTCGAATCTTCCCAGTCCGGTTTGCTTAAGAAAGCCCAGGATAAGTTGTCAGCAAAAGATTTCCTTGCCGCAAGGGCACTTTATAAAGAAGCGTTGGAAAACACCGATGACCTTTCTCTTATAGAGAAGGTAAAAGAGAAAATCGAGAAGCTTAATATGGAAATATTATTTTCAGGCGTGATTGACGAATGCAGTGTCGAGTATGCCGTCCAGCCCAACGACGCCCTTAGCAAAATTGCCAAACAGTTTGAGACAACGGTAGAGCTTATTAAAAGAGCAAATAGCCTCGACAGCGATGTAATAATGCCCAACCAGAAATTAAAAGTTAGTAAGTGTAAATTTTCTTTGGCAATCGACAAGTCGCAAAATAAGCTTTTTCTTAAACGAAACGGCGAGGTGATCAAGACTTATATCGTCTCAACCGGCAAAGATAATTCGACGCCCGTAGGGAGATTCCAGATTATAAATAAATTGAAAGAGCCGACTTGGTTTAAAGCCGGTGCGGTTGTTCTTCCCGGCAGCCCGGAAAATATTCTTGGGTCGCGTTGGATGGGACTGGATGCAAAAGGCTACGGCATCCATGGCAACCGTAACGCCAATGAGATAGGGAAACAAGTAACGCAAGGATGCGTGCGCATGAAGAATAAGGAGGTAGAGGAAGTTTATGATATCCTGCCCACGGGAACGGAAGTAGTGATTGTTGATTAGAAAAGGGGATGACGCTGGGTACGCCCCGGCGATTAAGAAAATAGAGGCGGAAAAGGAAGTAATTATGCAAAACTGGGATTTTGAACGGCCAATTGTAGAGCTGGAAAATAAGATAAAAGGCCTGCGGGAGTTTTCTGAAAGTAAACAGATAGATCTCTCAAGCGAGATAGGCAATCTTGAAGAGAAACTGGACAAGGTAAAAAGGGAAATTTATTCCAGCCTTACGCCTTGGCAGAAGATTCAAATAGCCCGCCACATAAATAGGCCGACGACTCTCGATTATGTGAGTTTACTGATGACAGATTTCATTGAGATATGCGGCGACCGTCTCTATAGCAATGATAAAGCTATTGTCTGCGGATTCGTTACTTTACAAGGGAAGAAAGCGGTGTTAGTCGGCCATCAGAGAGGGAAAGACGTAAAGGAAAATTTAGAGAGAAATTTCGGCTGCGCCCATCCCGAAGGTTACCGTAAAGCAATGCGTGTTATGAGGTTAGCCGAACGGTTCTCTTTACCGATACTATCATTTGTTGACACAAGAGGCGCTTATCCCGGTGTCGGTGCCGAAGAACGCGGCCAGGCTTTGGCCATTGCCGAAAATATTAGAGATATGTTTTCTTTAAAAACTCCGGTAGTTGTGGTTATAATCGGTGAAGGAGGAAGCGGCGGTGCTTTAGGTATTGGTGTGGGAGACAGAGTGATTATGATGCAGTACTCTTATTATTCAGTTATTTCTCCCGAAGGGTGCGCGGCAATATTGTGGCGTGACGCTAAAATGGCGCCGCGGGCGGCTGATGCCCTTAAGTTAAGCAGCGGTGAGCTGTTAGAATTAGGTATTATTGATGAGGTTATTTCTGAGCCCGAAGGCGGCGCGCATAGGAATCATGAGGCGGCGGCGGCAAACCTTAAAGAAGTTATTACCAGAAATTTAGAAGAGTTATCGGACTTATCTTTGGATCAACTCCTTGCGCGGAGGTATGAGAAGTTTAGAAAAATAGGGATAGTCAAGGAATAGATTAATTCAATGAAACTTAGCATTTTGAAGCGTAAACGCACAAAATGCCTTAGGCGACCGTGTCCTGAGTTCCTCGGGAATACTCGGGATAAATGGTTTGATGTAACTTATCATCATTCGAATCATCATGAGTTTATCGAATGACTCCGTCGAAGGATAAGATACAAATCTACCGACAAATTCGGTGGAGGTTCATTAACGGTCAATAAATTCATCTCTGTTTTCGCATAGATATAGTGCGGCAGTACTTATCTTGTTGCGGCGGAGGTGGTTAAAGAGGCGGGCTTATAGTTTGATAATTTTTCGAAGGAGAATACGTTTATTGTTCATGATTTTGCCGTGAGGGTTTTTTATGATACCAAAAGATAAAAGACGCGAGAAATTGCTGGGTGAAATGCTTGTCGAATACGATGTTATTGACTACCAGAAGTTAGAGAAAGCTTTGGGAATACAGCGCAAAGAAGGCGGCCGTATAGGCGATATTCTTGTTAAGTTGGGATATGCGACGGAAGAAGAGATCGTCGAGTGTGTGTCTTTGCAGCGCGGGTTCCCTTATCTTCCCCTGGAAAATTGCGAGATAGTGCGCGAGGTGCTAAACATGATATCGAAAGATATCGCCGAAAAGTATTGTTGCCTGCCGATAGATAGAATAGGCAATGTCCTCACAGTGGCCATGGCCAATCCTCTTGATACAGAACTGCTAGAATATCTGAAGAAAAATATTCCTTTTGAAATACAGTGTTTTATCAGCATACCTTCCGATATCCGGAATGCCATAGGGCGTTCCTATAAACAAAAAGAGCAAACCGAATAATGGTATTGCCAAGCAGCCGTTTCCGACAGCAGAGCTTCTTGATTTTAATAATTTAACGCGGGCATTTCTTAGAGAAATGGATGATACCAGAAGAGGCTTTACTAAACTTTTAGGGAAAAAGGGTTGATTACGGAAGCGCAGCTGCGTAATGTCGAACAGCTGGAAGCGCAGCAAGGAGGGTCGTTAATTGATTTCTTGATTGATGTCGGATACGTGGATGAAAAAGAGCTCATGCTCTTTCTTTCCTCTTACCTTTCAATCCCGCCGTTTAAGATTCTTAATCTAAAAGTTTCTCCCAATGCTCTTTCGCTTATACCGAAAGAGACGGCAAAGAAATACGTTGTCTGTCCCGTGGGAAGAATAGGAAGAGCCCTTAGCGTGGCGGTAACGGACCCTTTGAATGTGGTTCTTCTCGAAGATTTAGAAAAGATAACTCGTTGCGGGGTTACTCCGATAGTGGCCTGCCGGTCGGAACTCAAGCAGGCCGTAGAGATGCATTATCAGGAGTCGGTTACAACGGCTATAGACGATATAATCAAAGATTCTAAAGGCGGCTCGATAAGGGTTATCAAAGAAGAAAAAGATAAAGAAGAAGAGATTTTAAAATCAATCGACGACGCGCCGATTATAAAATTAACCAATTATATTCTAAAGAAAGCCGTGGAAGAGAAAGCTTCCGATATCTTCATTGAATCTTTAGCCAATAACGCGCGCGCGCGTTATCGGATTGATGGTATTTTACGCGAGGCGGATATTTTTCCCCGGAAAATGCATAACTTCATTATTTCCCGGATAAAAGTTATCTCCGGCCTGAACATCGCCGAGCACAGGCTGCCTCAAGACGGGAGGTTTCGCATGAACATTCTCGGACGTGAGGTTAATTTTCGCGTGTCAATTCTGCCGGCAATGCTGGGGGAGAAGATGGTTTTACGCGTGTTGGATGAGTCGCAAGAATTTCTTGATATCGGTAGTTTAGGTTTTAATGAGAATTTAGTCAATAAGCTTAAAGATGATTCGCTTTCTTCCTACGGGATGATTCTTGTCTGCGCTCCTACCGGCAGCGGCAAGACAACGACGCTTTATTCTATCTTGCGCCATATCTATTCTCCCGAAAAGAACATCGTTACGGTTGAAGACCCTATCGAATATCAACTTCCCGGCGTGAACCAAGTTAATGTAAACGAGGAGGTCGGGCTAACTTTTGTTGCCGCCCTTCGTTCTATATTGCGCCAGGATCCCGATTCGATAATGATCGGGGAAATTCGTGATTCCCAGACCCTGGATATTTCCGTAAAAGCGGCTTTAACCGGACACCTTGTTTTGTCCACTCTCCATACTACTACCGCGAGCGGTTCGGTCACGAGAATTATTAACATGGGGATAGAACCGTTTCTTTTGGCATCGACGCTTATCGGTGTTTTAGCCCAGAGGCTGGTAAGGAAGCTATGCCCAAAATGTAAAGAGGAAAATCCTTTCACCGAAGACATGAAAGAGGTATTGAAAATAAGAAAAGATGCCGTTGTTTATAAAGCTAAAGGATGCACGGCCTGCGGCGGACAAGGCTATAAAGGAAGAGTGCCGATAGGAGAATATTTACATGTTGATAAAGAGGTAAGAAAGTTGATTAACGACGTCGCCAGTCAGCAGGAGATTAAACGCCTTGCGCGGCGGCAGGGGATGAATACGTTAAGGGAAGACGGGATAAGAAGAGTCGAACAAGGCCTGACTAGTCTTGAAGAGATTCTGCGTACGACTGTCGCCGATGAACAGGGGGATAAGAGAGAAGATTAGGCAGCAAAATAAAGATCCGCGGTTTAGCCCGAGAGGTTCATTAAATGCAGGCATAAGTGGTGTATGGAATCTTTAATAGAAAAACTAATTGATTATATTGTAGAGTACAAAAAAGTTGACCGCAAAGAACTTAACGTGATCCAAGAGGCAGCGCGTAATTTTAAAGAGTTCAGCGATAGGTTGCTTAAGGAAAAAGTTATTTCCGAGGAAGATATATTGCTTCTTCTGTCGCGTGAGTACAGCCTTCCATATTTAGATTTGGATAAATACAGATTGCAGCCGGAAAACAAAAATCTTCTGCCTAAAGATATGGCTTTGCGCTATAAAGTTTTGCCTATATCCAAGATAGGAAACGTTCTTACTCTTGCCACGGCAGACCCTTTAAATATTGTTATTTTCGATGATCTGAAGCTGACGACGTTTTTTAAAAAAATCGATTTGGTCCTTGCCAAAGAAGATAAAATCGTTGCCGCCTTAAACAAACTTTATTCAAACGACACTAATATCGTCTCTTTACTGAAAGAAGATAAAGAGGATGATGCGGAAGTAAGCGAGATAACCAATATCGATGAGAATAAGGGTCTAGAGACACTTATAAAAGAAAGTAATTTGCCGCCGATTGTCAGAGTGGTTGATTTAATTATTTTTGAGGGTCTGCAGAAGAAAGTTTCCGATATACACATCGAACCGATGGAAGATAAATTGACGGTAAGGTTTCGTGTGGACGGTATTTTACATCAGGGATTGAGCCTGCCGAAGAGGAACCAGAGCGCCGTCCTTGCGCGGCTTAAAATAATGTCTTCTTTGAATATTACCGAATTCCGCCTTCCCCAGGACGGTCGCTTTAAAGTCCGCTTTGAAGGCAGGGAGGTTGATTTTAGAGTATCTAGCTTACCGACCAATTTCGGCGAAAAGATTGTTTTGAGGATATTGGACCGCCAGCGGCTGGCGACAGGTATCAGGCGTCTTGGCTTTTCCGAAAAACCCCTTAAATTGTTCGAAAAAGCCGTGCGCTCGCCGTTTGGAATAATTCTGGTTACCGGTCCTACCGGCAGCGGTAAATCGACAACCCTTTACTCTATAATCAATCAGCTTAATAATCCGGAAAAGAATATCATAACGATTGAAGACCCGGTTGAGTACCAGATAGAGGGGATAACCCAGACGCAGGTAAAGCCGGAGATCGGCCTTACTTTCGCTTCCTGTTTGCGCTGTGTCCTGCGTCAGTCGCCGGATATAGTTATGATTGGAGAAATCCGCGATAACGAGACTGCCGATATCGCGATCAAAGCTTCTTTAACCGGCGAGTTTATTTTTTCTACCCTCCACACGAACAGTTCCGTGGGAGCGATTACCCGCATTGTTGATATGGGGGTTGAACCGTTTCTCGTGGCGTCATCTCTTGTCGCCTCCACTGCCCAGCGGCTGTTGAGGACATTGTGCCCAAAGTGCAAAGTCAAAGGCGATATCGACAGGAGTATTTTACGAAGGTTGGGGTTATCTTGTCAAGAAGGGGAATTTTTTCAGCCGCAAGGATGCAATTATTGCGGCCATACAGGTTATCATGGAAGAATCGCGCTATTGGAAGTTTTGTATTTGGATGATACAATGAGAGAGATGATTATAAAAAGAGCGTCGGAATACGATATTTTGGAATACGCGCGGGCAAAAAATGTTTTTTCTTCTCTCGTTGAGGACGGTTTCGCAAAATGTATCACTGGTGTGACTACTGTGGAAGAAGTCTTGCGCGTGGCAGGATGATATGGCAGTTTTTTCCTACAAAATAAAAACCAAAGACGGTAAAGTAACAAAAGGCACTCTTTCGGTAGAGAGCAAAGAAAAAGCCGTCGAGTATTTCCATTCCCAGGGGAGCATAGTATATTCCCTTACCGAAACAAAAACCGCGAGAAAAAGAGGCAAAATAAAAACTGATGAACTGGTGATTTTCTCCCGCCAGCTTACTACCTTGATAGAGAGCGGCATACCTATAGTCGCCGCCTTGGATATCCTCATTAAGCAAGTCGATAACCTTTATTTTAGAACGGTGGTCGGCAATATTTCTCAGGATTTGAAAGAAGGAACTTCTTTTGCCGCAAGCCTTACTAAGCACCCTAAAGTTTTTCCGGAAATTTATGTCAGCATGGTGGAGGCGGCGGAAACATCGGGAAATTTACCGATGATCCTCGACCGGTTATCGGGATACCTTGAAAAGATGAGCATGTTAAGGAAAAAGATTTCCTCAAGCCTTATTTATCCCGCCCTGATTGTAATCATGACCGTAACTTTAACAAGTTTTCTCCTTCTTAAGATAATACCTATCTTTAAAAATCTCTACGAGTCATTAGGGGCGGAGCTTCCGGCGATTACAAATATGTTAATCACAGCTTCCGATATAGTGAGAAACAATTTCCTAGTGGTCTTTTTAATCATCGGCGGGTTGATATTTCTTTTTAAGAAATATGTCTCCACCCCTTCGGGGAAAAAGGTTTACCATAAATTTCTTCTCAGACTGCCGATATTAGGGGATATATTCAAGAAGATAAGTATTGCCAAGTTTTCCCGCACCTTTGCCACGCTTATACGCAGCGGTGTCGATATCACAACGGCGTTTGATATCGTCGGCAAGACAAGCGGCAATAAAATGATCGACGAAGCGATGCTAAAAGCGAAAAAAGCCGTGCAGGAAGGTTCGCCTTTGTTTAAACCCTTGGAGGAGAGCGGAATATTTCCTCCCATGGTGGTAAAGATGATCGCTGTCGGAGAGCAAACCGGTAAACTAGAACAGATGCTTTCCAAAATCGCCGAGTTTTATGAGACTCAGACTGACGCGATCATTGCCGGACTCGCCAGTATTATTGAGCCTATTCTGATAGTGGTCATCGGTATTGTCGTTGGAATTATTGTTGTCGCTCTCTTTTTACCGATAATAACTATTTCCCAGGTTTTACTGAGAAAATAGAGCGCGGGCAAAATAACCATATTTTGTATAACTATTCATTTTCCCAACCGCTTCTTAAATAAGGACGGTTTATTTGTTTACTTTGATAAAATAAGACTTGGACATTACCCGAAAATAAGGTGTAAATTTATCTAACAAGCCGGATTATTAGGAAATAGTGGAATAAATTAAAAATGCAAAATGAAAAAATCGAAATGAAATTTCAAAATGTAAAGTTATTTAAAACAGACAACGATATTTTAATGGCGATTCTTAGAAAAGATTGAAACTATTGAATTTTTCTGAATATTTTGAATTTTGCTTTGTCATTTTGACTTTTGAATTTATGGGAGTTTTTCTGGCAGAAATTCTGGGAAAACTCCCAAAGTAGGCCTTATTGACAAAGATATTTTAGTATGTTATCTATAAATCGGAGGTGGGTGATGAAAGAAAGTTTTAGTTTGATAGAGCTCATCGCTGTTATTGTGATTATCGGTATTTTAGCTATTGTCGCTATTCCCCGTTTGACCCGCGCTACTATGGTTGCTTACGAGTCGGCTGCCGAAGCAAATTTAAGGGCTGTTTCCGCCGCCTTAGAAAGTTACGCTACGTCTAATAACGGCAGTTATCCTACTAGCGAGGCTCAGCTTACCGGCGCTACGCCGCCTTATTTAAGCCAGGCTTTTTGCGGCAGTACGGTTAGCGGATATGATTATACCTGTACTCTCGCGGCAGGCGGCTATAGCGTAGTCGCATCTCCCGATACCTGCGGCACGAGCGGTTCGGAAACATATACGGTTACAACCGGCGGATTACTCGTATCCGCCGCCTGCGGCGGATGAGTTTATACGTTTTTAGAGAAAACCAGAGATTTAGCCGTGCCTTCCTGTCTATTGGCAGACAGGCACGACGAACAGAAATCGCGAGGCCGTTAAATAAAAGGAAGGATAGTGAAAAGAAAACAGTGTAATTGCCAGGTTAAAGCAGTTACTATTCCCGAGGTGCTTATATCGGCATTTATTCTTGTAATCGCTTTTTGCGCCCTTCTCCTTCAGTTCATGACTTGTATCTTCTTGAATGAAGGCAGCCGTAACGTTACCCGTGCAACCACACACGCGCAATACATCATGGAAGAAATAAAAGATGCCGGCACGTCAACGGTTAAGAGCAAGATCGAAAACGGCGATTGGGATTTATCAACCGCCCAAATAATCTCGCAGGGCATGGGAGTTTTAAACAGCGAAACTATTGATGCCCAGGTCAGCGGAAGCGGCCTGTTAACAGTTACCGTTACGGTTAATTGGAA
>JBDRDG010000027.1:0-6568 GCA_043821045.1 Candidatus Omnitrophota bacterium
TCTTCCGGAGTAATATGTTTTTTTAATGAGACTTAGGTTTTTCGCAGGAAAAACTATAGCCGAATTTCCCGCACCTTTGATTAATCCTATAAGGGGGATCCCGAAAGATTCGGGAATTGCTCTGAGCTTGGGGAAATTATCACAGAAAATTTCCCCAAAGGGAGGCGAGGAAGCAGGATGAGACTCGCGTTTCAGGTGAAGTTCGGAAAAAAGCCTAGTAGATAGCGCGGCGTTGCACGGATCACGAAAAGATTTCATTTTAATTGATAGTCGGCGTGTTTAAAGATTACCGCTGGAGATTTTCTAAAAACTTATGATCGACCAATTAAATTCGATTTTATCTAAAATTTCAGCCTTTAATTTAAACGTATTGTTTCTCTTAGGCTTGGCTTTATTCGGCGGAGCTATCGGCGGACGGCTGTTCCAGAAAATAAGGATACCACAGGTAGTTGGCTATATTGCCATAGGTATTTTAATCGGTGAGTCAGGCCTAAAAATTGTCGGGCATGAAATCATTGAAACTTTAGAGCCGTTTAATTATTTTGCCCTGGGATTAATTGGCTTTATGATCGGAGGGGAACTTAAGAAAGAAGTTCTCGCGAAATACGGGAAACAATTCGCTGTTATTCTTCTTTCCGAAGGGCTCACTGCTTTTTTGGCGGTATCTTGTTCTATCGGCATTGCCGGAACGTTTTTATTCGGCAATTGGAAACTTTCCTGGGCTCTTGGCCTACTGCTGGGAGCTATCTCTTCAGCCACTGCCCCTGCCGCGACGAGTGAAGTTTTGCGTGAATATAAGACGCGCGGTCCCTTGACACGGACGGTTTTAGGTATTGTCGCTTTAGATGACGGGCTGGCCCTGTTACTTTTTGCCGTAGCCGCCAGTTTATCCGGTGTCCTTACCGGCAACGGTTATGGTGGTGTATCGCGTCTTTTTTTCCATCCTCTCTATGAAATCGGCGGTTCTATTATCATCGGACTGATTAGCGGGGCGGTGCTTAGCAAGTTGTTAAAGAAGTATTCTGAAGAAGAACGAAGCCTCGCTTTTTCAATTGGCATAGTTCTTTTTACCTGCGGATTATCTTTAGCGGTAAAAGTCGATATGCTTCTTTCGATAATGACTGTGGGCGCAGTTGTTTCCAATTTTACGCCTCGTAAAAGTAAAGATGTTTTTAAGCTGGTTGGAGAATTTACCCCGCCGATTTACGTTCTTTTCTTTGTCCTTGTCGGCGCTAAATTAAACCTCAGCTATATGACACCATCTATAATCTTACTCGCTTGTATTTATATTCTGGCGAGGAGTTTGGGAAAAGCTTTAGGAGCGAATTTCGGCGCCTATTTCGCCGGCGCGCCAAAATCAGTCCGTAAATACCTTCCTTTATGTTTATTCAGCCAAGCCGGTGTTGCTATTGGTTTATCTATTTTAGCCAGCCATTATTTCCAGGGCCAACTTGGCAATGCCGTGATCATCATTATAACAGCCACTGCTTTTATCCTTGAGATTATCGGCCCTACAATGGTAAAAATCGGAGTTACCAAGGCGGGGGAAGTAGGCTTAAATATTACCGAAGACGATTTAATCCATAAGGTTAAAGTAGAAGAAGTCATGGATAAAAATCCGCCCTTAATTTATAAAAACACGCCCTTTGGCGAGATTTTAAATATTTTCAGCCGGAGCACCAATCTTTTCTATCCGGTTGTTGATAATAACAAGAGGTTAACGGGGATCATAACCGTAGACGGGATAAAAAATATTTTTATGGAGACGACCCTTAGCGGGTTTCTCTTAGCGGCGGATGTTATGGAGCCGGTTATTGTATCGGCTCCTCCTGAGTCGTCCTTGTCTTCGGTAAAAGAACTTCTCCACCGACACAATGTTGAATACCTGCCGATTGTCACGAAAGATACGGTCATCGCGGGATTTATCGAAAGGCGCGTTTTGGATAAGATTATTTCAACAAAAATTATCGAACTGCAGAGTAAGGCCGATTTTCTCGAAGACGATAGTTAGGTGTTAAACCCGCCTTTTATCCCTTCCTTTATTTATGGGAAAAAGAAAAGATTAGAAATATTTAGAGAGTAAAAACAGCGATGTCGCAAAAATTATGCTCAGGAATATACAGAGTATTCCTAAGGTAAAAGGGGAGTATTTTTCCAGTCGGGCCACTCGCGTTTGAAGGTGTTTAATGCACATCCACATCTCCGGCGTTATTTCGGATTTAATTTCGTCTATTTTCTCGGAGATGTGCATTTGATTGTACTGGCTTGTTTTAAAGACAATGTAAGAGTAGTGTATGCCGTAATATAAGAGGTAGATCAAAGTCAGAATTAAGAAAATATAATAGAGATTAAATAAGCTGGATGAACGGTAACAAAATGTAAATAGGACTGTAAGAAATTGTAAACCCAACAGTAAAGCTAAAGGAAAGTGTATGTGAGATCGTTCTGCCATCAAAATATGATGGATAAATTTTTTTATTTCTTGTATTTCTGTCTTTTTCATAGGCATATATTATTTAAGCATAAAAAAACAATAAATCAAGAGGGGTTTTTCTTTGTTTCTCAACCGCCGGGGGTTTCATTTGGCAGCTGAAATTTTCCGGTAAACACTCTTTACGCTTTCTCTGATCAAGTCAAATCCCACTATTAAACCCAAAATCGCCCAAAAGAGGGTGTAACATACTCTGTCGGCTATGGCAATGTTTACGGCATGGTTTAAAATAACACCATTGTCTTTAAGAAGCATGACAAGGGTTGTTTCCTTAAAGCCTAAACCGGCGGGCATGAACGACAGGTAACCAACGGTAAGCGACAGAGAAGTTATTTTTAGAATATTTAATAAACTAGTAGAGAAATGGAAGGTTTTGAATATGAGGGTGTAATAAATCAAATACAGCAGCATATTAATTACAGCAAAGGGGATTATAAATAATATTTTCCTTCCGGTTTTTTTTAAATGGGCGGTTACTTTTTTTACAGCGTAAAATATTTTACTTTTCTTAAGCCACGCTGTTACGGCAAATAGAACTAATAGTAATGGGATGACAAATGGTATTTTAAATGTCAGTTTAGCGCCAAAGTAAAAGCCAAAGCATAACCAGGGAGAGACATTGATGAATTCTAAAACCGCGAATGCCGACAGGGTTTGCCCAAAAGGGATATTTTTCGCGCGGGCAAAGTAGCTGCTGGCAAGGTAACCAGAGCCGGTAAAAAAAAGCCGGTTAAGGGCCGTTGCTGTCGACGACAATTTAAAGGCTTCTTTAAAGGTTATTTTCCGCCCGGCGAGTAAATAAAAACATAAAGCGGTAACTAGAGATATACATAATAGGGTTGCGGCAATTAACAGTATACTCATGGATTTCAATAATGAACCTTCACCGATTATCCCGAACACGGGATCCCGAGAATTCTCGGGGAAGTCGGTGGATTTGTATCTTATCCTTCGACGGAGTCATTCGATAAACTCATGATGATTCGAATGGTCCCGAGTATTTTCGAAAGGCTCAGGACACCGTCGACTACAGGCTTTTGTCGCGCTCTTTTAGCTCGCAAAAGTCTAAGTTTCAATTAAAATTTATCCCGACGCGATACACCTGAGGTCTTATCCTTCGGAAATACTCAGGACAAGCGACCGCGGATGGAAACGTGGTCGGGACAAACTGCTTGGCGCGTAGCGGATGTAGGAAACCGTGGCCTTTTCCGCTTTCCTGTGTTTATTTATATAATGGTGTCGCGGGATCCCGGTATTTCGGGATAGCCCGCGGAGTTTCATTATACCTTTTTGTTTATAGGGGCACAATTTATTTTTCAAGGGGCAGGTATTTCCGGCAGGAAAGGATTTATCCTCTTGGGCGTCTGAAGAATTGGCCTTATACTATCGATTGCATATGTTGGGGTATTTGGTAAAATATTTTCGATTCTAGCGGGTCAAATAAACTTTAGACAAACAGAATGTTTAGATCAAAGGGGGTAGTTATGAGGTGGCTGGTATGGAGGTAAGTCCGGGAAGAATATTTATTGGGCGGTTTGGCTTTACAGCGGATCTATTGGTCATGCTGACTCAGGTTTGTAATAGGAAGCATATAACCATGGGCGTATTTTCCGTAATCGGCGCATTGGAGAGGGTAAAGTTAGGTTATTACAGTCAAGAGAAGAAGTGTTATGTTGAGTGCGTGAGTCTCGATAAGAAGCTTGAGATTGCATCATGTCTTGGTAACATATCTCTCGTTGATTCGAAAATTTTTGTCCATGCCCATATAACTTTGGCCGACCACAAAGGTACTTGTTATGGCGGGCACCTTTTGGAAGGATCATCTATTTTTGCCGCTGAATATTACATCAGAGAGCTTTGCGGGTCACAGCTAGAAAGAAAGTACGATTCCCAAACCGGCCTTAACTTATGGCCGATATGAGGCGGGAATAATTAATATGATTAGGGGGTATTATTTCATAACCGATTCACGGCTGACTAAAAGGGATATTTTAAGCGACGTAAAGAGCGCCCTGGAAGCGAAAGTAGAGGTAATACAGTATAGAAACAAAAACGCTAACACAAAAAGTCTTTACGAGGAAGCCTCTCTCCTGAGGAAAGTATGTAAAGACGTCTGTTTTATCGTCAATGACCGCATAGATGTCGCCCTCGCCGTGGGCGCTTGCGGCGTGCATCTGGGAGTGAGTGATATGTCGTATGAGGCGGCGCGAGATATCATGGGAAAAGGAAAGATTATCGGAGTGACCGTACGCACTAAGAAAGAGGCGGTTATCTTAAGCGGAAAAGGCGCGGATTATCTTTCCCTCGGGCCTATTTTTGAGACAACGACGAAGAAAGATCTGCCGCGTCCCCGCGGTGCGGCTTTAATTAGCGAGATAAGAAAAGAGTGTAAAACCCCTCTTGTGGCAATAGGCGGCATTACTCTTTCCAACGCTAAAGAAATTATTGAAGCCGGTGCCGATGCTATATGCGCTATATCAGCCGTGGTAACTAAGGATAATGTAAAAGAGGAGATTGTTAAGTTCCAATCTTTATTCATATGATTAAAACTTTATCGACGTTATCAAGGAGTGATAGTTGGCGAAGTTAAACAATGAATTAACCTGGTCGTTTTCGCGCGACCGCCTCTTTAAGGAGTGCCGCCGGGCTTATTTTTACCATTACTATGCTTCTTGGGGAGGCTGGGAGGAAGGTGCCGGCGAGTTGGCGCGTAAGGCATATGTGCTTAAAAACATGCGCAGTATCGATGCCTGGATTGGCGATGTCGTCCACCAGATAATTAAATGGATTTTGGAAAGTAAGATTGCCGGAGAAGATATCTCTTTTGAGGCTGCTTCTTTGAAAGCCAAACAGCTCCTAACACGGACATGGGAGCAGTCGCGCGCGAAACTATGGATGAAAAATGTAAAGTATAATCTTAACCTTTTCGAGCATTATTACAACCGCGAACCGACGAGAGAAGATTTAGTCCCCAAATTGCAGAAGGTAACCGCGAGTATAAGAAATTTGTATCAATCGGGGTTGTTGGAACTGTTATCGAAATTAGCCAGGGAAAGTTTCTTAAGGATTGACGAGTTGGACAGCTTTTGTTTTGAAAACGTGAGGGTTTTTGCCATTCCTGATTTTGCTTTAAAACACGATGGTTATATCCTTTACGATTGGAAAACCGGCAGACCAACGGATAAAGATGTTTTACAGTTATCGTTTTATACGCTTTATGCCGCGTATAAGTGGCAGGCGCAGTCCGGTCAGATTAAAATCATTCCGGCTTATTTGACAGAAGAAAACGTGAGTTTAAAGCCGATTGAAGCCTTGCCCGAAGAGGCGGTTAAGAAATACGTTTCTGACAGCCTTGATCAGATGCGAGAAGTTCTTTCCGAGATAGCCACAAATAAAGCCGATATAAGTTTTTTCCCTAAAACAGACAAGGCATGGCGCTGTAAAAACTGTAAATTCAAGGAAATCTGCGAATAATCGCGTTATTCGTTAGATTATGGGATAATTTACATAGATAGCGTGCAATTTAATCCAAAGCCGGTATTTTGCTTAAATCAAAAATCAAAGGTCAAAATGCAAAATGACAAAGTAAAATTCAAAAAGAACTTTATTCGATGGGGAAACGAAGCCAAAGGCTTTTTACATTTTGATATTTCATTTTGATTTTTTTAGTTTGCATTTTGCATTGATTCTTTGTTGCCTTTACATCAGGAATATGTACCTAAGAATAAATAGAATGGAGAATACGTAAATAAGAAGGGGGACTTCTTTAAATCTTTTTGTGGCTATTTTCAGGACGGCGTAAGAAATAAAGCCGAATGATATCCCTTCGGTTATACTGAAAGAGAAAGACATTATAATAATCGCTAAAAAGGAAGGGATCGATTCGGTGTAATCGTCCCAGTCGATTTTTCTTACATTGGCAATCATAAGAACCCCGACGATGATTAATGCCGGAGCTATTGTCGGATAAAGAGTGGTCTCGCCGACAGTTATGCCGGAAGAAACCATTTTGATTAAAGGATAAAAAAACAGAGACAGGATAAAGAGGGCCGCTGTGATAATATTAGCAAACCCTGT
>JBDRDG010000028.1:0-3523 GCA_043821045.1 Candidatus Omnitrophota bacterium
CAGCGATTAAATCCTGTGTGGATAACTTGCCGTTACTACCACTCATGCGCGTTTTGTATTTAGCGTCCATAACTACATCGTGGCGTTTACCATCACGTTTAACCGCCGGGCTTACCCGCACGCTGAAACCCAGATTCATCCCCTTTTCTACTTTTGGCGCGTACTCTTTGTTTTCTATGCACCATAATCCTTTGGCATCGTTGGGCGCACGGCTGGAAATCGTATACACAAGCGGCATCCGGCCCAAACACTCTAAACGATACAAAAAATCACGCCTGCGATCAGGATTATCGCCGAATAAATCCCACACCGCCCGATGCAGGGCATACCAGCCGGCAAATATTTCCTTAAATGCCGACGATTTGTTAAAAACCATTTTGCTTATAATCATATTTCCTCCGGTCGTATTAACGCGGCATGCTGTTCTTTACGCGTATCAAACTGCCAGCGACCGCGCGATAACGGTAAATCCCTTCTTTTAAAAATATGCTGCTGCTCAACACCCGCCGCCGCGTCTTCATCCCAACACAACATTTTCTGCCCGGCAGGCTTAAAATTAATTGATTGGATATCCAAAAATCGCCCTTTCGCTAAAGCTTCAATCAGCGAAACCGCGTTAACAACCTGCGCTTCAAACGGTAAGCCAACAGGGCAAGATTTGCGGCCAAGATACGGGACAAATTCCGGCTGTTCCAGTTTTGCTTTGATTTGCTCTAGATCCCATTTTCCCTGTTTTCTTTGCCATAACACAATTATATATAGACCATCCATACGGTAATCCCGCGTTGAAAGAATCGTATTTAACTCGCTTTTTTCACCGCCAAGCTCTTGCCGGCGCGTGCAATACGCCTCTTTCCCCGAAGGAACTTGTGCCGTATGGTAATCGGATAAAGGACACCCCATAGATTCAACCTGCACCGCGAATCCTATCTCTTCAGCAAGTACTTTGTGTTTTTTTTCTTCGTCTCTGCGTATACCCATTGCCGCGGCAACAAGCCCTAAAATCGCCGACTTAGTAGGATAGGCAAAACTCGGCCGCGTTTCGCCCACGGCGATATCACCCCAGGAACTCATCGGCCCGTAAAGACGGAATAATAAATATTTCATAATTCACCTCACTCCCCAATACAATACTTTTTCAATTCTTCCAATGTTCCCTCTCCTTTAACGGCATTTAATATTTTTGGGTCAGACTTATCTCCGTAAACCGCGTTAAAGGCTTTTCGCGTATTTACCAACGCGTTTATTGAGTTGTCAAATATATCATCGCCGTTTACAGGCTTTAAAAACGCTCCGGCCAAAGAACGCGGCTGTTTATTTCCTCTTTCCGCCAGAACGTATGAGGCGTATGACCGTGAAGCAAAACTCTTCTGTTTGCCGGAAGGCGAAACAGTAACCGCCGATTCCACCAGCGCGGCAATAGCTTTTTTCGCCAATTCTTCATTATTACCAAGATTTTCTTTTAACAACCCCCGGTCAATACACACATACAGATAAAACAAACCAGCGCCGAACTCCGCTTCGCCGATATGGCCGGAACCGGAATGCTCTTCGTGTTTATTCAAATCGTCCACCGCGCTGAAATAGTCGTCTTCCACCGCGGCCTTATGAACAGTAAACGCGTGAGCTACCTGCACCGCGGCCTCGACGTTGAACTTAGGCGAACAAGCCATCATACGACCAAACATTCCAACATCGGCTCCCACACCTTTTGTAACGAGTAAATCGTTGACATCTTTCTCACTCAAATCCTTCTTATTCCCACTCTTTAACTCTTGAATTAGCCGGTCGATATTTGCAATTTCTTCCGGGTAATAAAACACCATCTGCTTTGATTTTAAGGTCTTCTTATCAACATTGATTTTCTTCTTCTCTTTTTTGGATACTGCCTTTTCTTCTGCTTCGTCATCATTGTCTGACTTTCCGTCTTTTCTCATTTTATCCACAAAAACCGAAGCTATTTTCCAGGCAAATTCCTGAGCATCTTTATCGATAATAGTAGACTTCTTAGCAGAAGAAATACTCACGCCATCTAAAATTTGTTTCAAGGACAAATCCGTAGCCAGAGCATCTTTTATCTTTGCTCCTATTTCCTTAGTCCTAACACCGGTCGCAACCTCAAACACATCCGACGTCCGCCAGGCGCGTTTTAAACACTGCGATGACACGCGTAAACGCTGCGCCCCGCCGATGACCACTGTTTTAGGCCGGCCAAGGTCGTCACGGTTTAAATTCGACGGGCCGTAATTAGTAAAAATGTGAAGCTGAACAAACTTACCCATGGCAATCCTCCTTATTTTTCAGTACTCGCGTTAGTGTAATACGCGTACGCAAGGTCTTTTTTTGTTTTTTCATTCCACCAGTAAACCGTTTTAGCCAAATCAACCACATTGACCGCACCGCCAAGCTGGCGAATAATGCGTATCATAGCGTGATATAAATATTCCCGATCTTTTATCGCCAATAGTCTCCTAAAGCGTAATCCGCTGATATTCTTAGCAGCCATCTGTTCGGCAAACTTTCCTTTCCGGTCATCTTCCTTCACATGCGCGCACAAACCCGCCACGCAGGCCAGCGCTTCTTTGTCAATTTTGGACG
The DNA here is from genome assembly GCA_043821045.1 of Candidatus Omnitrophota bacterium. Taxonomy (GTDB): domain Bacteria; phylum Omnitrophota; class Gorgyraeia; order Duberdicusellales; family 4484-171; genus JBDRDG01. The sequence goes on from JBDRDG010000028.1 coordinate 2,599, forward strand.
CGTCACTCCTGCCATACACGCGATGATATGCCGGTACAAAAACCACTTCTGCCGGATTATGCGCGCGGCGGAGCTCTGCCCTGCCGCCAGTATCTTCTTTGAGTTCATTCCACCAGGTTAGAACACCGCTAAAATCTAATTCATTCATTAGCACCCCCTTTTTCTATTTATCAAAGGATTACCCGTCCTTCAGTCTTTTTATTTCTTTAGACCCAAGCAATGATTTCATCTGCATAATAGCAATCCTGTTTAACTGTTTCAGTCTCTGCGCCTGAGAAAGCCCTTGATGGATAAGCACCGCGTTGACGCTTTCAAGATTTGACAAAACGACCAGCTGTTCTATGGCGGCATAATCACGAATGTTTCCTTCCTGTCCGGGATGCGTATCCCGCCACTCTTTGGCAGTTATGCCGAAAAGCGCGACATTAAGTAAATCCGCTTCATCGGCATATATTCTGTTGAACTGTTTACTTAAAAGCTCAGGCGGCAGGAGTTTTTCCTTGACCGCGTCGGTATGAATACGATAATTTATTTTTGCCAGCGTGCGTTGGAGGCTCCACTCGAGCGACAGCCTTTTCTGTTCGCTTTCCTTAAGCCGCTGGAATTCCTTAATAAGATAAATCTTAAACTCCGGACTAATCCACATGCCGAACTCAAAAGCAATGTCCTTATGAGCGTACGTCCCGCCGTATCTCCCCGCCGCCGCCTTTAAACCAATGGCATTAGTTTTTGCCACCCATTCTTTTACGCTTATTTTGTAATTATGCAAACCCGCGTGCCGCGTAATTATGGCGAATTCGCCATAATTAAAAACCGGATTATGGACACGTTCCCAAATACCTAAAAACTCAACGGTATTCCTGTTTCTGAGCCAGTCGGAAATAAAGAAATCTCCTTCTTTGGCTTTCAGCATATCGGTTAATGA
>JBDRDG010000029.1:0-2585 GCA_043821045.1 Candidatus Omnitrophota bacterium
CTACTTCCGCTAAAAGCCTAAGGTAACGAAAACCGGCTTTCCATACGATATTACAGACATAGGCGTTATTAATCGCCGCTTGAGATATCCTCAACTTCTTTGATAACGCCTCGCCTAAAACATTACATAAATAGCTGATCATATGCTCCATACGGACATAATCGCTTCCACCCCCTTGAATCATCATATCTAACTCACAAATATACCCTACAATCTTTCTTCTTTCCTCTTCAGACAAAGAGTGTATGTATGCTCGCAAGTTGCTATCTTTAAATAACCCGTTGACCGTTCTGGACTCTGTTAACCATCTGTCTACGCGCCTGGCGCCGGGAGGCACTAACTCATAAAGGCGCCGATTAATTTGCGGAGCGAGCCTTTGTCCGCACAAATTTTGACTTGGCTCATCTAAAAACCGCACATCATCAAAATCAGCGGAATCAATAACAAGATCTAACCACGAGGTTACCTTTCCCGACACGACAAAATCATTAGACCACCCTTTCTCAGGATGCCTAAGATATATCGACCACCACCCCGTAACTAAACCTGACATTTTCTCTTTTTCTGTTTTTGCCATCCAAGAACGGCAGGGAACCATTTTAACTTTTCGCTCCGTCCCACATGACTCTTCTTCTGTCAGCACCTGAATTTCTAAGGCTACTGTGTATCTCTGGCCAACCCTTGAAAGTAAACGAGCGCCGTCTAACCGCCTAAAGAAATTGATCCTATCTGTGGCGGGCTGCGTTGATCTTCTTTTACTATTTAACCCAGAACTAGCCGTATCCTTAATCTTTCGCGCTTGGGGATACAAAAAAGCAGCGTCGTTAACCGATGAACTTACACTCTTACGCGCCCAGAAACCATAAATAACCACAGATTCACGCACGAATTTCTTCGGTAATCTATCGTCATAATCCTGAATTAGGTTAGGAGCAATTAATATAAAGGAGTTATTTCTGCCCAACTGCCTATGGTACTTTTTCTCTTTAACTATTAACTCTTTTTGGCCAGTAAAAAGTTCAACTTCATACCCTAATTCATTTAAAATTGTTACAACAGCCTCTTTTAAATTATCTAGCGACTTTTCATTTATTTTCCGCATCTCGCCATATAAATCTCCTGAAATTGCCGCATGACTAAAGGCTTGAGATAACCCCTTACCATACCAGCGCAACGCTTCCGGCCCGCCAGAGAAAATCTGAAAAATCCGTTTTTTACCATCACGGCCAGCTTTTGCTATCCGGTCTAACTCAACCAGAATGGCCCGAAGTTCCCCCTCACCCCTAGCTGTTGTCAAAGCATTAACTCCGATAATCGCGTCAAAACTGCCATCGCCAAATCCTGTATCAAACCAGTCGCCTCGTTTAACTTCTACCGCGGGAAAGCGTTTTTTGACTGCTGCCAGGAATTCATCCATGTAATCAAAAGCGGTTATCTGCCGAAGACGAGATTCACTAAGACCGGCGAAATGCCTTCCCCGGCCGGTCCCTATGTCAAGGACTCGCGCCTTTTTAGATAATTCCTTAAACAACGGCCGCCACAATGCCTCATTAAGGACTGTTTGTAAAGCTCTCTCTATAAGCTTCACGCTATTTTCCTCATGCGTAAGTTTCGCGGGAGGGTAGCCCCTCACTATTTCAGGAACTTTGAATATGCGGCCGTTAACCACAAACTCGACATCTTGAACAAGAGCCCCGTTTTCAGTATAAGGACCCTTAACGACTATTTCTCGGTTAACGTACGACGGTACGTCAAAGAGTTTAAGCGACGAACTAGCAAACGTTTGATCGATAATTTCTTTACACCGCGAGGCCTGCTGTTGATTGAATATCGCTCTTCGCTGGGCTAACTCTACTACGCGTTTTATGAACGGCGGTCCTTTTTTACCTATACTACTTATAAACAGCGAAAAATATTTCCAGAATCTATCGTTACTACCATTGTCGAAATCACTTCCAGTTAACGATGGAAGCAAGAAAACCATCTTTTCATTATGTTTAGTATCTTTACATGTAGAAAACTCGGGAAACGCATTAACAATCTTTTGTAAGGACCAAACTTCTCGCTCAAATCTTCCCCGCGGATTATGCATAGACATATCGCTACACTCTGATTTCATCACAGCAGCAGCAAGCCACCCGCCTACAGCATACCCTTCAGGACACGTTTCTTTTGTTTTGTATACTTGCGCGCTAATGGTCTTGGTATGCCCTAACAAACACGACAAATCTAATCTATGCATCCCGTTTAATACATAATAATATCCTATTTCCGGATTAAAAAGGGCATCAATAGGATGATCCTTAATGAAACTAGGCCAAGACATAGATTCGTCTTGTATATACTTCCATATGCTAAACAGACCAAATAAACTAATCGACTGCATACGTTTAATTCGCCTAATAGGAATCGATTTTTGTATCGGAGTATGCCACCAACGTTCTTCTTCTGATAAATTTGCCGCGCGTTCGACGTACTCTTTCATCCAAAAATTACCTATCTGATCCGCCGGCTGATGAAAAGTACGATTTACTTTATCCAACGACATTAAAAGGTTTGCTTCAGCCGGAATATGCACACGAGGG
>JBDRDG010000030.1:0-9336 GCA_043821045.1 Candidatus Omnitrophota bacterium
TTACTAAACTAACAGGATAGAAGTAACTGGGCCTACTGCTATGAAAATAGGCTTATCGCATTTTAACTAAGAATTTTTCCCTTTTATTTGTCAAAGAACAGTTATTTATGTTTTATTTGATATAATTTTGACACAGCCTCATAGCGCATGACGTATAGAGGATAGCGAATATCAGACAATGACAGCATCTTATTTATGTCCGCAATCCAATATTACCTATCCGCTATTAGATAAGGAGAAACAATGCCGGAACTCCCTGAAGTAGAAACGATTAAGCGGCGGTTGATAAAAGAGATTGTTAATCGAAGAATAAAGAAAATCGTAATAAAAGACAGTCGTCTCATCAAAGGTATTCCCCCTAAAATCTTTAAGAAAAGAGTCGAAGGTAAAAAGATTCAAGATATTTCCCGCCGCGGCAAGGTGTTGATTATTAAGCTGGATAAGAGTTTGTTCCTAATATTTCATTTAAGAATAAGCGGCTGGATAATTGTCGGCCGCGGTGAAGAGAGGTTCTCGCGCCTTGCTTTTTTCTTGTCGGACAATAAAATTCTCCATTTTTGTGATCAGAGAGTTTTGGGAGAGATTAAGTTAATAGATGACTGGCGTAAATTACCGCTCATTAAAAGAATGGGGCCGGAGCTCTTCGATATTAACAAAGAGGCTTTCGTGGCTTTGTTTAAGGAGAGGACGACAAGAGTCCACCCCCTGCTTATGAATCAAGAGTTTATTGCCGGCGTGGGCAATATCTATGCCCAGGAAGTCCTTTTTCTCGCCGGTCTCCATCCCGGCAGGAAAGTTTCTTCGTTGACCAAAGGCGAGTTAGAAAAAATTTACTGTTTTCTTAACTTCGTTTTGAAGGCGGCGATCCGAAAAAAAGGGTCTTCGGTCGATACCTACCGGCAGGTAGACGGACACGAGGGTAGTTACGTTTCTTGTCTAACTGTCTATCAGCGTCAAAAGCAGCCGTGTGTCAAGTGTAAAACGCCAATTAAACGTATGGTCATTTCCGGCCGGGGAGTTTGTTTCTGTCCCCGCTGTCAGAAGTGATCGACAAAAAGAAGTTTGACTTTTAACATGCCATGAAATTACAGGCCATGCGCGAAAAGGATCTTTATAATATCTTGCCGTCAAATGGCAGACAACCGTTTGTATTTTTAGAAACAGCCATTTTCGAAAGAGAAAATAAACACTCAATAATATTTGATCGCTGTGAAAAGATACTGACCTTTGCCGCCGGCGATGATCCAAAGGTATTTTTTAAAAAAATCGATGCCTTTTTAAAAAAGGGGTTTTGGCTTGCCGGATATTTCACCTACGAGTTCGGATATTTGCTGGAAGAAAGACTCGTCTCTTGTTTGCCGAAAGTAAGCGGCCGGCCGCTTGTTTGGCTGGGCGTTTTTAACCGACCTTCGATGATAAAAAACCAAGCCTACCGGCCCGGGGCGCCCATAGAGAAGGAAAGGTTTAGGTACAACGCGACTATGGCGCGGCCAAATATTAATAATAGAGAGTACGCCGCGGCGATTAGAAAAATAAAAAAATATATTGAAGAGGGAGAGACCTACCAGGTTAATTTTACTTTCCAGCTCAAATTTAATTTTGCCGGCGATAGCCGCGGCTTGTATCTTGATTTGCGAAGAGCACAGCCGACTTCTTATCTGGCTTTTATTCAGACCGGCGCAGAATGTGTTTTATCTTTATCACCGGAACTTTTTTTCTCGCGCGACAAAAACAAAATAGTCGTTAGGCCGATGAAGGGGACGGAGGAACGCGGAAAAGATTTGGCCGAGGATAAAATTAAGGCGGAGATGTTAAGCAATAGCCCGAAGAACAAGGCGGAAAACTTAATGATCGTGGATCTTTTGAGAAGCGATCTTGGAAAAATCGCCTACCGCGGCACGGTTAAATTAAACGATATTTTTTCTGTTGAAAAATACCGCACTGTCTTTCAGATGACTTCGACGGTAGAAGCCCGTATCGGGAAGAAAAACAAGTACGAAAAAATTTTTCGCGCCCTTTTTCCCAGCGGTTCTGTTACCGGCGCGCCTAAAATTAGGACTATGGAGATTATCCGCGAACTGGAGAAAGAGCCGCGGGGAGTTTACTGCGGCGCGATAGGGTATTTGGCGCCGGATGACAGGGCCTGCTTTAATGTGGCGATACGCACCATCTGTATTGATCGCCAAAGGAGAGCGACGATGGGCATCGGCGGCGGGATAGTTTATGATTCCCTTGCCGCCAAGGAGTATAAGGAGGCCCGCTCAAAGGCATATTTTTTCACAAAGCGTTTTCTTCCTTTGTCGCTAATCGAAACAATGCGTTGGAGCAGGAAAGAGGGTTATTATTTGTTGCCTTTACATTTAGAGCGTCTAAGGAAATCGGCGGTTTATTTCGGCATCCCTTACGAAAGAGACAAGATAAAAAGAAGGCTTTCTTCTTTCGAGCAATTGTTTGATGGCAAAACAGTATATAAAGTGCGGTTATTGCTTAATCAAGAAAGCGGTATAAGCCTATACGCATCTCGGCTGGATAGTTTTGACTTGCCGATAAGAGCGGGTTTAAGCAAGGGGAAAATATCGTCTAAGCAGGTATATCTTTATCATAAAACCACCCGGCGCGGCGTGTATGACCAAAAGCTCTGCCGGGGGCGCAAGCGGGGTTTTAGCGAGGTGGTTTTTACCAATGAAAAAGGGGAAGTTACCGAAGGGTGCATCAGCAATGTTTTTATTTTACAAGACGGGACCCTTTATACTCCGCCGGTATCTTGTGGACTTCTTCCCGGCGTTTTGCGAAAGTATCTTCTTACAAACGGTGCCGCGCGCGAGAAAATTATCTATCCCCGAGATTTAGAAAAAAGCGAGAAAGTTTTCCTGGGCAATTCTTTGAGGGGTCTTATGGAGGCCAGAATTGTCGTCTTTCCCGGTTTTATATGAAGGAAGAAGTTCGCGCCGCGGCGATTTCTTGGTTGCGCCGGCACCATTGTCTGATATAATTAATGTGTCAACATTCGCAATAAAAGTAGAATGAATGATAACGGTCACGGCGTTTTTAGAGTCCTCGGAAACGGGAAAAGGATTAAGATTGTAGATCTCCTTTTTAATCAGACAAATCTTTCCGTCGAAGAAGTAAGCAGAAAAACAGGTGTTTCCTACAAAAGCACGTCGAAACATCTGCGTATTTTGGAAGGTGTTGGCTTGGTTAAAAGAAGGTAGAATAAATGGTGGGGAGTGTACAGTTTAAACATAGCCAAGAGAAGGGATATTAAAAAAATGGTAATGATCGCCGCCAAGATTAGTTGATAGCCTGCGGCGGTAAAAATATTTAATCGATACGCAGAAATCCCCGGCTTTCAAGCCGGGGATGAATGCGAGGAGATTATCCCCGAGGGAGTCAGGGGGGAATTTTCAAAAGAAAATTACCCCGGTATATAGCGACCCGGGGGACATTTAGGAAACCACGGGTTTTCCCGCTTTACTCTGTTTTTTATATAATGGTGTTGCGGGATCCCGATATTTCGGGATAGTCCGCGGAGAGTTCATTTAAGATCAAATGCGGCCGGTAATTGCAAAAGTCAGTGATATAAAAAAAATAAAAAAAGACGTTTATTTGTTCTCTTTCCATGCGCCGCGGATAGCAAAAAAAGCTGTGCCCGGCCAGTTCGTGCATATTAAGATAGCACCCCGTCTTATTTTAAGGCGGCCGTTCAGCGTCCATTATGTAAAAGGCCAGATGGTATTCATTTTATTCCGCATAAGAGGCAGGGGGACGCAGGCGCTTTCGCGGTATAAAAAAGGCGATAACCTGGATGTACTCGGCCCCTTAGGAAACGGTTTTAACTTGACCGGCCCAGGAAAATACGCCTGCCAGATAATTATCGCCGGAGGCATGGGGGTAGCTCCTTTGCGCTTCCTTGCCGATGTGATTGATAAAGGGAGGGATAAGAAGGCGGCAAGGGCCCGTTTTGCTTTTATCGGAGCGAAAAACAGGCAAGATATTTTATGCGCAGGTGATTTTAAATCCGCCGGCTTTAAAGTTATGGCCGCTACGGAAGATGGGTCCTTGGGATTTAAAGGAAATGTTGCCGGCCTTTTAAAAAAGGAAATTTCTCTTTTAAAAAGAGAAGGCAGGGGAAAAGTTTATGCCTGCGGCCCTTTTGCCATGTTTTACGAACTAGAGAAGATTTTAGGTGGTATTACAGGGTTGGCTTGCGAATTTTCTTTCGAACAATTTATGGGGTGCGGCGCCGGAATTTGTCACGGCTGTGTGATCGAAACAGCCAGCGGTTATAAGCGCGTATGTAAAGAGGGTCCGGTTTTTAATATAAACGATATAATATGGCGGGAAGAGTAAAAGTAAATAAGACATCTTTAAAAGGGGGAGGTGTAATAATATGAGCAATCCTTTTGTTAGCGTAATTGTGCCGGTAAGGAACGCGGCAAGGACGATAAACACTACATTTGAATACCTTCTGGCCGTAGATTATCCGCGTGATCGTCTGGAAATTATTTTTGCCGACGGAGGGTCAACCGACGACACTGTAAAAATTATTGAGAAATACCGCGGTAAATATCCCTTTATAAAGGTAGTAGAGATTATTCAATGTCCCTCGCCGGGGTTTGCCCGCACGCGCGCGTTAAGAGAGATCAAAGGCGATTTTATTTTCTTTACCGACGGAGACTGCGCTCCCTGTAAAGAGTGGATACACAAGATGCTTGCCGTGTTTGAGAAGGAAAAAGATGTCGGTGCCGTAGGTGGAGAAATATTCACCCTGCGAGTCAATAAAGAAAATTCAGTAGAAATATACTGCGAGGCCTTTGGCTTTAACCGCGTGAGCTGGCGTTACGGTAATTTAGGCGCCGGCTTTTATCCGCCTCAGGGATATCTTCCTACGGAAGTGTGCGGTCACCGCAGCTATTTTTTTGTTACGGCAAATGTCGCTTACCGAAAAAAGGCTGTCGATGACGCCGGCTGTGAGTTCTGGAGCCTTCCCACCGGCGAAGATATCGATTTCGGCATAAGAGCAAGAAAGGCCGGCTGGAAATTTTTCTTCCTGCCGGAAGCAAGCGTGCAGCATATGCACCGGGCCGACCTTCCCGCTCTCTTACGCGTCTGGCGTTCTTACGGCATGGCCCACCCGCCGTTATTAAGCGCCCACGCCAAGAAATATATGGAATTTGTCTTTCAGTTCATCGGTCAATACCCTCAACATCCGTCGGTAAAAATCCCCTCGTTGATAAAAGGGTTTATTTTTATCGGAAATTTCCACCTTATGCATCTTTTTGGCGCGCTCTTTGTTCTTACCTTTATACTACAGTGGATTTGGCCGTTTGCCCTTTTCTTGCGTATATCGGCCTGGATATTTTGTTTTCTTACCGCTGTGTACCTTTTTAGATTTTTCCGGCCGAGCTTTAATATCGAGCCTTACGGAAACTGGCCGGTTTTTGCTAAGATAAAATATATGACTAATCTTTATTTTATCCTCGGAGGGCTAAAAGAGTCGGTTCGATATAAGACAATTTGTGTAGAACCGAGTTTTTAATTGAGACTTAGACTTTTGTGAGCGAAAATAGCGAAACAAAAGCTGTAGTCGACAGTGTCCTGAGCAACGTCGAAGGGAATCCCCGTACCTATATTTTGTATATAGATGGGTCCCGAAAATACTGGATATCCTGAGAGAAGTCGAAAGATAACACACAAATCCACCAAGGCTCCCGAGGATTCTCGGGGTCTCGTGTCGGGGGTAGGCGGTGGGAAGTTCATGAAGGAGGAGTGATGCAGTTTATATACGTATGTTTAGGCCTTATCGCCGGTATCTTTAGCGGGTTTTTAGGCATCGGCGGCGGGACAGTTCTTATCCCGGCAATGATATATCTTTTTGGTTTAACTCAGCATCAGGCGCAAGGGACAACTTTAGCTTTAATGATTCCTCCCATAGGGCTTCTTGCCGCCATGAAATATTACCATGAAGGTAATGTTAAGATATCTATGGCGATTTTTATCTGTTTGGGGTTTTTCTTGGGAGGATTGATCGGCGCCGAATTTGCTCACAAAGTATCTGCCGCGGCAATGAGGAAGATATTTGGAATAGTCATCCTGATTGTTTCGCTGAAGATGATTTTTTCCCGATAGGAGAAGATAAATCCAGGCGGTTTCACCGAAGGGTTTAGTGATAATTAAAGAGAGGTAATATGGCAGGATACAAAATAAAAGTTCGCCTAGGCAGGATGGTGTTAGATAAGCCCCTAATTGGCGCTTCCGGTCTTTGTGGTTTCGGCCCGGAATTAAAGGAGTTTGCCGATTTACGCGATATCGGCGCGATTACGACAAAAACGGTTACGCTTTACCCCCGCCAAGGCAATAAGCCGCCGCGGATTGTCGAAGTCGATAATGGAGTGCTTAACTCTATCGGTTTACAAAACCCGGGAGTGGACGTTTTTCTTAAAGAAAAACTACCTTTGTTGAAAAAATTGCCGGTAAAATTTATTGTAAGTATTGCCGCCGATACTTTAGAAGAGTTCGCGGTGATAACAAGAAAGCTGAGAGAAAAAAAAGAAATCGAGGCCATAGAACTTAATTTATCCTGTCCCAATGTGAAAACAAAGAGGTTGATTTCCCAAGATAAAGCAATGACCTACCAGGTTGTTAAAAGGGCGAAAGAAATATTCGAGCGGACAGTTATAGCGAAGTTGACGCCGGAGGTTACCGATATCGGCGAGGTCGCCGCCGGCGTGGAAAAAGGCGGCGGAGACGCGATTTCGCTGGTCAATACTTTCTACGGCCTTGCGATTAACATTGATACAAAAAAATCTTATCTTGGCAATGTCTACGGCGGTTATTCCGGCCCGGCGGTTAAACCGCAAAGCCTATATCGTGTCTGGCAGGTCTCTCGACGCGTAAAAATTCCCGTTATCGGCGGCGGCGGTATTTTTGATGGGAGCGACGCTGTGGAGTTTTTTCTTGCCGGCGCGCGCCTTGTAAGTATCGGAACGCTCCTTTTGGTCAATGCCAACGCTGCCGGCAGGGTGTTAAAAGGGCTTTTAGGATACATGAAAAAAAACAAAATTTATAATATTGCCCGCTTTCCCCGCATGAGCGAAAAGAGCGATGATCGGCAATATTAAAAGGTAGAATAAAGTAGTATATATGAATAGAGCCGCTTGGGACAAATTAATCGTTGCCCTTGACAGCGATAATAAAAGAAAGATAAAAGGGATTGTGCGTTCCCTGCGGCCAAAGGTAAAAAAATTTAAACTGGGCTTGATTCCTTATAGTCTGGAAGGGTCGCGCTTGGTCAAATGGGTTAAACAGGCCGGCGGCGAAGTTTTTTTAGATTTGAAACTATATGATATACCGAACACTATGGTCGAGACAGCCAGAATAATAACCGATTTAGGCGTCTGGGCAACAACCGTGCATATTAAAGCGGGAGAGGAAGCTTTGCGCCGCGTCAAAGCGGCGATGGTTGTTCGGGCCAAAGAGAAGAAGCTTCCTGTGCCGTTACTTATCGGCGTCAGCGAACTTACTTCCGATAAGGCTTCTTTCGCGCAGGTCATGCGTCTGGTTAAAATCGGGGTAAAAAGCGGCATAGACGGTATTGTTTGCGGCGTCGGCGAGGCGAAAAGAATTAAAGATTTTTACGGCCGGCTTTTGGTAATAACTCCCGGGATACGCAATGTCGCCGCTGGCGATGATCAGAAGCGTATCGCGACGGTCAAAGAGGCTTTAAAAAATAAAGTAGATTATTTTGTTGTCGGCCGGCCGATTACGCAAGCGAGCGATTATCTTAAAGCAGCGCGAGACCTTTTACGTTAATATTATACTGTCAAGAGTTGCATGGAGGAATAACACCAAATATAGCGGATAGCGTGTAGAGTATACAAATAAAAAATAACAAATTAAAAATGTCCAATGCAAAATCCAAATCGCGTATCGCGTAGCAAGTATCAAGCATCGCGTATCGATTTCATAAATAGGCGCAGTTTTTCAATAAATTACCTGCGTGCGATAGGATACAAGATGTTTGTCATTTTGCATTTTTAAACTATACGCTAAACGCTATACGCTATACGATAATAATAGGTTAACTATGAAAGAGGAGAAAGATATGGAAGTAAAACTAGATACTTTAATTGATAAGATTAAACAGGACGGAGTTGTTGAGGCGAAAAAGCAGTCGGAGGCGATAATTAAACAAGCGCGGGATGAGGCGGAAAGTCTTGTCAAAAAAGCGAAAGAAGAAGCCGGTAAAATCAGGGATAACGCCGGGAAAGAGGCTGAACGTTTTCAAAAAAACGGCGAGGCGGCGTTAAAGCAGGCCGGCCGCGATCTTATTTTGAGCCTTAAAGATAAGGTGCGTGTTATCTTCGAAGTTCTCCTGCGTGAAAAAATCGGCGAACAGTTAGACGGCCAGTTTCTTAACGAGGTAATTTTAAAGATTATTGATAACTGGTCGCCGCAAAGCGGAATTTCCTGGGAGATTTTAATTAATCCCCGCGACGAGAAGAATCTGCGAGAGTTAATCTCCGGCGGCATAGCCGAAAAAATCGCTAAAGGAATAGAAATTAAAATCAGCCCGGCGGTAGAAAAAGGGCTGCGTCTGGGAGTTAAAGATAAGAATCTCTATTACGAGTTTAGTGATGAAAGTATCGCCCAGTCTTTAGCCGAGTTTCTTTCGCCGCGGATAGGAGATTTGCTTAAGGCCGGTCAATAGATGATGGACAGGTATTATTATTTTGTCAGCCAGCTGACGTATCTTTTTTTCGGCATGGATCTGCCCCTGGATAAAAAAGATTTTTTCAAACAGTCCGCGATCTGGCTGAGCGGCAGTGATTTAAACCAGCTGGCGCGCGCCGATATTAATGATTTTGATATTAAGCCGGATGACGACCCGATTATAAAAGAGTACAAAAGCTTCGAGTTCACTTTAAGAGACAGGATCGCCCGATACAGGAAGGCTGTTATCGATGGCGACGAATATCAGTTACCAGAGGGACTAGAGCAGACGGTAGGCGAGGGGAATCCTTTAGAAGTCGAAAAGAAATTGTTATTAATGCGCTGGCGGTTTATCGAAGAGAAAGAGATTTTTCATTATTACGATAGAGGCGCCCTTATCGTTTATTTTTACAAGCTGCAGATTTTGCAGCGCATGGCTGCTTTTAATAAAGAGAGGGGCAAAGCGGTCTTTAAAAACGCCTCCTTGCTATCTTTGGACAAAACGGCTGATAATTAAGCTTTCAATGAGAGGCCGATTGTTAGACAGTGTCTAGAGGCGTATGAGGGCTACTCGACGAAAATAAGACTTTATATAACGCATAGCGTATAGCGTTATGTCTAAAT
>JBDRDG010000031.1:0-12734 GCA_043821045.1 Candidatus Omnitrophota bacterium
CGGCGCTTTATTTTTCTTCCTCCTTTTGCCCCAGGACGGAGAGTTTAGAAGGATAAACAATCAGTTGGAGAAGCGGCAGAAAGAGCTGAATGAGAAAGAGGCTATGTTACGCTCCGTTCCCGATCCGGAAAAGCAAATAGAAGAACTGAAGAAGAGTATTAAAGAGCTGGAAGATAAATCGGCGTCCCAGAAAGAAGAGCTGCCGAGAATCATTCAGCAGCTGATTAATACGAGCAGCAAGCTGGCCGTCGATATCGTTTCGATTAAACCGCGGGACGATATTAAAGAAGAAGGGCAGAATGTCCCTAAAGGGGTGGCAAAAGCTTATATTGAAATGAGAATACGCGCGCCCTATGACGTGCTGGGAGATTTCTTCCAGGAGTTAAACAGCCTGCCGATAGTATTTACGATTGAACATGTTCATATTGAAAATAGAGACAGGGGTTCCGACAGGCGGGATGACCGGAGTAAAAAGAACAAGTCAGCAAAAGACGATACGGCGTTTGCCGGTGACGCTTTGTTCGCGACTTTATTGCTGAGTACCTATACAATATTGAGCTTATAGCTATGGCTGAAAATGATAAAAAAAAGACAGGTATCTTTGTTGTACTTATCGTTATTTTGCTGGTTATCCTGGTGGCGAGACAGCTTATTACCGTCACAAAGAAGAAAAAAGCCCCTTCGTCTAAACAGGCCAGCGCGTCAGTAAAAGATGCTAAGAGCTCTTCCGGTCAAGAAGGCAAAGCCGCAAGCGGTGAAGCCAAAGGAGGGGATTTGCTTAGTTCGCAGAAAAAGCGGGCCGGCCTTCCCTGGGGCAGAGACCCTTTTTCTCTCGGTAAGATAGAGAAGAGTGTTGAGGGAATGACTTTTGTTTTAAAAGGGATATCTTTGGGTAAAGATAAAGCAGGTTTCGCTTTTATCAATAATCAGATTGTCAAGGTCGGTGATGTTATCGGAGGGCATAAAGTGCTTGAAATTCAAAAGGATAAGGTTTTCTTAAGTAAAGACGAAGAAGGTTTTTATTTAGAATTGCCGAAAGAGAAAAAATAGACTTTTCTAGGCTTAATGCGCGAACATGCCCGACGATGCTTTAGTCCTTTACAATTTCGATGGAATGTGTCGGGGGGGGGTAAAGAAAAATTACAAATAACAAATTTCAGATTACAAGCAAATCACAATGCCAAATAAACAATGACCAAAATGGTTTTTGTTATTTTGTTGTTGAAATCCGCATATTGTTTGTGATTTGTTTATTGTCTATTATTATTTAAAATAGTTATCTTCTTGAGGAATGTTTTTTTTAAGCTATAATAAAATTATGAGAAAAACGGTGCGGTGGGCGTTTGTCTTATTGATTTGCCTGTTATTTCCGGGAAGGGGAGTGTTTTGCCAGGAGAGACAACATCTGTTTATCGATTACATGGAATTCCGCGAAGTGGACATTAAAGACGTCCTTCGCCAGATTTCCCAGCAGTATAATCTTAACATCGTTTTTTCCGAAGCGGTAAGCGGCTTGGTTACGGTTCAGCTTCAGAATATAACCGTTGATGAAGCCCTCGATTCGATTATTACCGTAAACGGGTTTTCCTATACAAAGAAAGAAAACGTAATCAAAGTAACCACGGCGGAAGAGGCTGACCGCGAAGCGAAGGTCACTAAAGTATTTAAGTTAGGCAATGCCGACGCTTTCAGCCTTAAAGAGACCCTTGGTAAAGTTTTATCGGCCGAAGGTTCAATCCAGGCCGACGCGCGCTCAAACGCGATTATTGTCACCGATACACCGGCGGTGATTAACGAAATTAAAGGGATGATGCCTCTTTTGGATGAGCTTACCACCCAGGTTTTGATTGAAGCGCGCTTTGTCGAGACCATTTTAGGCGCGACTGAAAAAATGGGGATAGACTGGACGACAAAACTGACGGCTAAAGGATCCAAGCGTCCGACCACGGTTCCTTTTAACAATTGGGGAGCGTATAAAGATATGTATCCGGTTCCCGAGTATTCAGTTACTACGGATGATGACGGAACAACCATAACATCCGGGTTCCCTTCTCGGGGACTTGGATCTTTATTTTTTCCCGATTCAACCTATTCCTGGGGATCGTTTCCCAAGGCAGCGGCGACTGAATTTACCTTCGGCACGTTAGATTTTAGCGCTTACCAGATGATCATGCAGTTTCTTAAGACCGATACCAACTCTAAATTGATTTCTTCTCCCCGCATAGTTACCATGGATAATAAAGCTGCCGAGATGTACATTGGCACCGCCCGGCCGATTCCTAAGTTTGAATACAACTCCGATACGGCCGAATACCAAATTACCGGTTTTACCGAAAAAATCGAAGGTGTTACCCTCACGGTAACACCCCAGGTGAATGTCGTCTCTGATGACAAAGAATTTATCCGTTTGAAATTAAAGCCGAAAGTAACGACGTTTACCAACCAGAGCGTGGAATTTACCAATCTTGGTTTCAGCTACCCCTTGTTATCCGAGCGTTTTGCCGATACGGAAGTGATGATAAAAGACGGCCAGACCATAGTTATCGGAGGATTGATTGAGAATAAAACGACCACGATTGAGCGAAAAGTTCCTTTCCTCGGCGATATCCCTATTTTGGGTTTATTGTTTAAATATAAGGAGACCGACCCGAACAGTAAGACCGAACTGCTTATCTTTGTCACCGCCCGTATTTTGAAAGAGGCCGACAGCCGTCTGGTGGGATATAAAAGTGATCTTATAACTTCTTATCCCAGGCCGTTTAAATTAAAAGAAAGAGAAATCGCCGTAAAAGAATGAGAAGATCGCATGTATTTATTTTTACTACCGCATGTGGAATAGTTTTTTACCCGTTGATTAGCGGGGTTTTTCCTTTTTTATCTCAGAGTTTTTATCTTTACGCCGCCGATTATAAAAAAATAGAAAGCGGCGGTGAAAAGAAATTGTTTTACGGTGAAGAAGGGCGGAAAGGCGATTTTCTCCTGGCCCAGGCCCGAGAGAGTTCCCGCGGCAGCGGCTATGGAGAGATTACTTTAGGTGAAGAGCTTGATAAAGAGATAAGTAAAAGGATCGCCGAACAGGAGAGGTTAAAAGAGCGTTTTGGCCGCCTGGAAGAGGAAAATGAGAAGCTCTTATCGGAAAGTAAAGAGCTGCAAGATAAGAACGCGCTTTTAAATAACAGCAACAGCCAGTTAAAGACAGTTCTTGAACAACAGGAGGAAGAAATTGCCAAGATGTTTCAAGAGATAAAAGAGAAGGAAGAAAAGATAGTAGATTTCCGGGAAAAACGCGGTGTTTTAGAGAGAACGGTTGATAACCTTAACAACCGCCTCTCTTCCTTGGAAGGGGCGAATGATAAGATTAAAAAAGAGGTTGAAGAAGAACTGAAGAAAAGCCGGCGGTTAGGAGATTTAAACAAAGATTTACACGCCCGCCTTTCACGCATGGAAGAGGATAACGCCAAGATTTCATCGCGGAGCAGCTATTTAGAGGAAGAGAATAATTTGCTGAACAATGTGAAAAATCAGCTGATTGAGGCCGCCGACAGGCAGGAAAAAGAAATCGATAAAATGCTTCAGGCTAAAAAGCATAACGAAGAAGAGATAGCCAGGATTAAAAAGGAGCGTGACGATTTCCAGAGTGAAATAAACGGTTTGGTAAGAGACCTTACTTTCTTAGAGGGGGAGAATAAAAAGGATAACGCCGAACTGGCCGAAATCGTAAAATCCAGAGCCGATGCCGACGAAGTCAATAAGCGGCTTGGCGTCCGCCTGGCGCGTATTGAAGCTGAGAATAAAGGGTTTATCTCGGAAAACGCAAAGTTGAAAGAAGACGCGGCTGTTTTAGAAGAAGAGAGGAGAAAGTTAAGGATTACCGCCGATAAGCAGGAAAAAGATCTGGCGGCTCTTTTAAAAGACAGCCGGTCAAAAGAAAAAGATATTTTCGACTTTAAACAGCGGCAGGAAGTTTTCCAAAGAGAAATCGGCGCTTTCCGCGAAAATGTGATTTTATTAGAAGGCGAGCGGAAAAAACTTAAAGACCAATTGGCCGCGGCCGTAAAAGACAGTTTTGACCGGGAAGAAGTTAATAAACAGTTACAGGCAAAGTTGGCCGGTTTGGATGAAGATAACAAAAAATTAAGTGATTCCAACCGGCAGTTAGAGATAAAATTGAGTAAGCTCGAGGCCGATAATAACAAGCTTGCCGACAGCGGACAAGTTTTAGAAAAGGAGAATAAGGGTTTTGCCGCTGCCAACAGCCGGCTAAAAAAAGATCTGGAAAAACAAAAGCGGGCGGCCGGCGAGTTGGAGAGGGAAGTAAAGAAAGCGGAAAAAGAGCTTGCTGATAAAGAAGGAAAGTCTCTGGCTTTGGCGGAAAGATTAAAAGCTAAGACTAAACGTCCCCAGGAGTTGGAAGCGGAGATTAAACAGATGAAATTAACCCTTAAAGATAAAGAAAACGAAGCGGTTGTTCTTATGAAACAGTTAGAGGGTATTCAAAAAGAATACGTTTCTTTAAAAAAAGATTATGAGCTGAACAGAAATAAAGCCGAAGACGCGGATAAACGCCTTGCGGCAAAAAGCGAAAATATGAACTCTTTTCAGGAAAAAATGGACCGCCAGAACAGTTCGATCGATAAATTGCGCAGCGATATGGATACTTACATAAAAGAGTTGGCACTGCTGCGCCAGGATTATATAGAGAGCCGGCTTGAGAATATGAGTTTAAGCGAGGAGGTAAACGATAAGAACCGGCGTCTGGCCGATTTCCAGCGCGATATCGTTGAGGTTACCGAGATAAATTCGCAGTTAAAGAAGAAAATAGAGAAGGTCGCCGATTTATTCGCCGGCGAGCTATTATCGGAAGCGAAAGTAAAAGAGGTCGAGGTGGAGTTAAAGAAAATATCCCCTCCCGAGAAATAGGAGTATGTTTAAGGGTGTAACTATGAATATTATGCCGGGTAAATACCAGAAACTAATGAAGCTCTGCGGTCTCACAGCCGCAGTATCTTTTTTTACGGGCTTTGGCAGAGCAGCCTGTCCCGAGTACGTGTCCCGGGTATTTTCTCGGGATCCCTCGGGAGAATCCCGACCGCGATATTTCGTATTGCCTCTTCGTTCCGTCCCCACCCTTACAGGTGGGCTATTGCGCGTCGGGATAAAAATATCAGTTTCAATTTTTATTCTCCTTTTTAGTTTTAATCTGCCGGCCGAGGAGGGACAGAAGGTATCTGTAAAAGAGCGTATTCAGCAGCACTATCTTAAAGGCAAGGAGTATATAAGTAAGGGCGACTATCTTAAAGCTAATGAGGAGTTCAAACAAGCCGAGGGGTTATTAAGAGGGGTACAAGCGCCGCAAAGATCAGAGATTGCCGAAATACCGGCTAAGCTTAAAGTCCAAGAGAGCATTCCGCCGGAAGCCAAGGGTATCCTGGAAAGAATCGGTAAGCTACGGACGGTAAGCAACAGCGCGGAGATAGTAAAGATGTATTTGGAACTGTCGGAAGTTATGCCGGATAACCCCGATGTTTATTATAATCTGGCGGTTAATTACCTTAGGGGCTCGCATTATTGGCGGGCCCACGAAGCGTTAAAAGAGGTGATACGATTGAACCCCGATGATAAAGATGCCTGCTATAACCTGGCTGTTCTTAATGAGAGTTATATTGGCGATAAAAATCTTGCCGTTTCCTATTATAAGAAATATTTAGAACTTGATCCTCAGGCGAAAGACAAGTCTTCCGTGGAAAGCTGGATTGAATCTTTGCAAAAAAGAAATGACAAATGACGAGTTAACCCAGGTTATTTTATCCGCGAATCTGCTCTCGTCCGATGAACTAGAAAAGGCCCTCCTTGAAACAAGAAAATTAAAACGGCCTTTGGAGAGAGTAATCCTGGATATGCACATATTGGATAAGGACGCTTTATACATGGCAGTCGCCCAGCACATAGGCGTTCAATATAAAGATTTGAAAGATATCTCTAAGAACCCCGATTTGTTAAAAGTATACCCGGAAGATCTGTCCCGTAACACCCAGTCGGTACCTCTTAAGATCGACAATAATTTCCTCCACATAGCCATGCAGGATCCCAGCAACGTCTCTTATATTGATCAGATTCAGCTTTTTACCGGATATCCTTTAGAAGTGTATTTGGCTTCGGCTGACGATATAGACTCAGCCATAAAGAGGATATATTATAAGACCCAGGAGTTAACCAAAGATATGTTTTCGGGAATGCGCATTGAGGAAGGCCAGTCTTCAGGCGAATCGACTTCGATAGTAAAAGTTGTGGATTTAATTATCTCGCAGGCGGTAACCGACAGGGCGAGCGACATACATATTGAACCGGAACAGCATGATTTTCGTGTTCGTTTCCGCATTGACGGCATACTTCACGAGATTCCCGCTCCGCCGAAAGCATGGGAATCATCGATTATATCGCGGATTAAGGTTTTGGCCGCTATGGACATAGCCGAATCGCGTTCACCCCAGGACGGGCATTTTCAGTCAACCGTCAATGAGAAAGTGATTGATTTTCGCGTTTCGACCCTGCCGACGATTTTTGGCGAAAATATCGTTATGCGGTTGCTGGATACGGCTTCGGTTACTATCGGTCTGGAACGGATGGGATTTACTACCTATGAGGATTTACAAAGGTATGAAGAGTTGATATGCAAACCTTACGGGATAATTCTTTCTACCGGCCCTACCGGATGCGGTAAGACTACAACATTGTATTCGGCCCTTATGCGGATTAATACGACGGACAGAAATATCATCACTTTAGAGGATCCGGTAGAGTATCGCTTAGGTCTTATCCGTCAAGTTCAGATAAATCCTAAGGCGGGGATAACCTTTGTCAACGGTTTAAGGGCAATTTTACGTCAAGATCCCGATGTTATAATGGTCGGTGAAATACGTGATTTAGAAACCGCCCGGATGGCGGTTCAGGCCGCCCTTACCGGCCACTTGGTTTTTTCCACTTTGCACACGAACGATGCTCCCGGTGCTATAGCGCGTCTGGTTGATATGGGGGTTGAACCTTTTTTGATCTCGGCTTCTTTGATCGGGGTTATGGCCCAGCGGCTTGTTCGTTTGGTATGTCCAAAATGTAAATATTCCTATCGGCCGTCAAAAGCGACTCTTAAGAAATGGAGTCTGGAGAATCAATCGGAAGTCGAAGGTTTCCGCGGAAAAGGCTGTGAAGAGTGTAAAGGAACAGGTTTTTCCGGCCGCACGGGCATTTTTGAACTAATGACCGTCGATGACGAAATGAAAGAGATGATTATAAATAGCGCCTCCAGCGTGGCGATAAAGAAAAAAGCGCGTGAAATCGGCATGAGGGTATTGAGCGAGGACGGCCGGGATAAAGTTTTAAAAGGAGTCACTACTTTTGAAGAAATCGCCAGAGTCTGTGAAGATCGCGTTGAGATGAAAGAAAAGCCGGTGGTAGTGGAAGCTAAGCCTTACGTTAAGCCTGCCGCCGATGAAGAGCCCATTGAGGGTAAACAGGTGCCTCATAGAATTGTCGTTCCAGAAAAAGATTTGGAGGAGTATCGCGCGCGCATCGCCCGCTGGCTTAACAAGAAGGGGTAAATAATGTATGAGGAATACTGGAATTTAAAAGAGAAGCCGTTTCAGAATACGCCTGATCCGCGCTTTCTTTATCTTTCTTCCCAGCACGAAGACGTTTTGATGAAGTTAACTTACGCTGTCGCGCAAGGTTTAGGCTGCGGTCTGCTTACGGGAATTTTTGGCTGCGGCAAGACTTTAATCGCGCGGGTAGTCTTGCGTGATTTAGGAGAGCAGAGGTTTTGCTGGGCTTATGTCAACAACCCTTCTTTTAGCGAGCCGTTGGAGCTTATCAGGGGTGTCGTGCGTTCATTGAGCCCTCAGACCCTGCCGGAAAAAAAGACCGAACTGCTCCTGGATCCGCTTCTTGAGCGGCTATACAACATACTTTTGGATAACGTCCGTGAAGGCAAGGAGAATGTTGTCGTTGTTGATGAAGCCCATACGATTGAAGATCCGAGAATTTTCGAACAACTCCGTCTTATATTGAATTTCCAGACGGAAAACAAGTTTTTACTTACTCTTTTGATCCTCGGCCAGCCGGAATTGAAGGCGAAAGTCGACGCTTTAAAACCTCTCTCTCACCGTATACCTATTCGCTGTCATCTTGACCCTTTAAATGAAAAAGGTGTCGCTGAGTATATAAAACACAGGGTAGATGTCGCTAGCAACGAGAATGCCGGTAATAAAGGGTCAAAAGCGGTGTTTGATAAAGATGTAATCAAGATTATATTTGAACACACGGGAGGTATTCCCCGCAAGATTAACACTATCTGTGATTTTATCTTTCTTTCCGGCTTCGCCAAGAAGATTGAGAGAATAGAGCCGCAATTTGTCCAGTCGGTGATTAAAGAATTCGGGGTGTCCTAATGGCTTTATATAATTATACGGGACTAGATTCCAAGGGTAAGTCAGTAAAAGGCGAGATAGAGGCGCGTAATGAGCTGGATGTTTATACCCAGCTTACCCAGATCGGATGTACCCCCGTAAGTATCACATTAAAAAGCAAAGGGGGTTTATCCCTAACCAAACTCTTATCTAGCCCGAAGCAAAAAAAAGTAACTTCGCGCAGCATAATCATTTTTACCCGCCAGTTTTCCACAATCGTAAAAGCGGCAGTGCCGATTGTTGAAGGCTTAGGCGTGCTTGCCGAACAGAGTGATGATCCTGTTCTTAAAGAAGCGTTAAGAAAAATACTCCATGATATTCAGGAAGGCAAGCGTTTATCAGAAGCGATGGCGAGGCATCCCGGCGTATTCAACGAGCTTTATGTTAATACCGTGGTCGCCGGTGAATCCGGCGGCGTGTTGGATAAAGTCCTTTTAAGATTAGCCGATGTATTGGAGGAGGAGCAGGAGACGCGAGAGAGCATATCATCGGCTTTTCGTTACCCGATTATGGTAATAGTGGCGATGTTTGTCGCTGTTATTGTTCTGTCTACAAAAGTTATACCGGCATTTGTCACATTGTATGAGGGAAAGGGTCCAGGCTTGCCTTTTCCCACAAAAGTCATGTTGGTTATCGGCAATTCGCTGAAGAACTACTGGTTTATAACTTTACCGGCAATAGCCATTGTGTTCTTTTTAATAAAAGCCTATATTAACACGCCGCAGGGGCGTTTATTATGGGACGGTATGAAGTTTAAGATGAAGATTATCGGCCCGGTTTATAACAAGATTGTTATGCTAAGATTCTCTTCCATGCTTAACGTGCTTTACCAGGCGGGCCTGCCTATTCTAAAGATAATGGATATCGTAAAAATAACTATCGGTAACGTGGTGTTGGCTCAGGAAATTGATAATATCAAAAGAGATGTAGCTGACGGTAAAGGCGTATCCGGCGGCATCTTAGGCAGCAAGATTTTTCCCCGCCTTGTCGGATACATGATTTCCATCGGTGAAAAGACAGGTTCTCTTTCGATGATGCTGGATTCTTTATACGATTATTACAGCTCAGAAGTACGCGCATCCTTAAAGACATTGACTTCTTTAATTGAACCGATAATGACCTTGGTTTTAGGCGCCGTTGTCGCTTTCATGGCTATTTCTATTTTCATGCCGATGTGGAGTTTAATCGGAGCGTTTAAGAAATAAGGGCAAGTAATATCTTAATAATATTGGCGCCTTGCGCGAAAAGATGGTTTTTTATGGATGGCGAATATCCTTGACCAATAGCGCAAGGGAATATACAATAGATTAGACGCGGGCGAATATAGTATTAGAAGGTTTAACCGATAAGGAGGTGCTGTATGAAGAAAAATTACTTGGTTTGCGGTGACATTTTTATCGCGGTGGCGTTTTCCACGTTTATTATCGGCACTGTGGTAAGGTTGTTGAACATTAAGACTATCTTTCTTGGTATTACACCCGGCCATCTCTGGAAGCTTTCTGTCTGGTGTATTTTATTCAGCATTGCTTTAAGCCTTATTGATCTTGCCAGCAAGAAACAAAACGGCTAAATTTATCGCAAAGAAGACCTGGTTTTCTAGGCCCATGCCATGAAGGCATTTAGAGCAATAAGAAGGCCGTAACTTTCTTGATTGTCGTCTATTGTTTTAAGATAACTATTGTATTCTTAAAATCGTGGCCATACAAAAGGGGTTAAATAATCCCTCTTGCCCGTTTTGACTTAGAAAAAATATTTTGGTATCTAACCTGGGAAATATTTGATCCTTCTCGCGGCGCGCACACGGTAAACGGTTTGTGGCCGTGTTCGCGTATAGTCACAAAGTGATTTTCTTGTAACGGTAATGAATGAATTAGAAGGCAAGCTTGTCAAGAATCAGTGGATCCGGCCGGAAGAATTGATCGCCGCCAAAGAAGAACAGAGAAAGACGCGAAAATCAATTTTTGCCTGTCTTATAAAATTAGGCTATATGAGTGAAGAAGATATTTTTATTTTCTTCGCTGAAACTTCACAGATTCCTTTCGTCCGGCTGGCTGATTACGCGATACAAGAAGATATCCTCAAGCTTCTTCCCGAAGCCTTTTGCCGTGATAATTTAGTTATGCCTCTTTGGATTATTGAACAAGAGGTCTTTGTCGTTATGGCCGATCCTTTGGACGCCGAAACGGTTAAAAGTATAAACCACCAGATACCATATACCGTCCATTATCTTATCGCCAATCCTTCGGCGATTAGAAAAAACTTAGATAAGTATTTCGGCCCTAAAGACAATTTTTTTAAGATCGAGGAGTATATATGTAAACCGGCTGGTTTGCAGGAATTTCCTTTTCAACGCGAATCGGAACGAATTTCCATCTTTGTTCCTTTGGAATTTAAGCTTGATGATAAAAGAGTTATGTTTCATTCTCCCAGCTATATACCGGCCACTATGCTGAATATATCAAAGAGCGGCACGGCCGCCGGTATAAAAACATGCGCCTTCCTGCCGTCAGGCGTTAATTTGCTGTTAAATTTTAGTTCTTTTGCGCCTAAGCCAAAAGAGGCAGAGGCTTGTGTCGTGTATTGCCGTTTGGAAGAAAAAGGTAAATTTTACATGGGGATAAAGTTTCTTGGCCTTGATCAGGATACTATTATCCGCCTGCTCGAATCAAAATAAGACCAACCCGCAAACATCTTTTTTTTACATCCCGCAGATAACCCTTTGTTTATCAATCTGTTAAGAAAAAGAATTAAAAATATCCCTAGCCCTTGACAACCTATTGATAGATATGGTATATCTTAGGTAGCGTGTGATCTTTGAAAAAAGTTTTTTTATAATCCTACTCGAAAAAGGTAAACCCACAGTAATGTGGGGGCGCAAAAGCGTGCGTCCCGAAAGTTTATTCGGGAAAGGCAGCTTACCGAAAGTAGAATAAAAGGTAGCCGAACTGCTTAAAGAGAGAATTATCGAGTAGCTCGGTTTTTTTTTGCTCTTTTTCGGTAGTTTAAGGCAAGCCTGAGAAAAATGGCTTGACTTTTTAAGGCGCCGGTGCTAAGTTAAATTAGGGGTTTTTATATATTGTTTTAGGGGAAGTGTAAGAAAAGGAGGTGAGTACGATGCGTAAAGGTTTTACTTTAATCGAATTGATCATGGTCATCGTCATCATTGGTATTCTTGCGGCGATAGCCATACCGCAGTTTCTGGATTTAAGTACTGCGGCTAAGAGAGCGGCCTGTCAGGGTAGCGCTTCCGCTTTACGTTCAGCAGTATCGTCATATTACGCCAGTGTTGCTGTCAGCGGAACTGCCGGTTGGCCAAGCGCGCTGAGTAACACAGTTTTAGGCGGTCATATGACGGCATGGCCAGATACTCCTCTTGGCGGTGCTACGGCATGGAGTGGATATTATAACTCTACTACAGGTGTTGTAGATATGGATAACGCTTGCGGTACAGGTGTATAGTAAACAGCGGTAGATTCTTGGCGTGAGTGTAGTTTTCTAGAAGAAGGGGGAAGAAAAACTTCCCCCTTCTTTTTTTAATTGACCCAGCTTCTCAATCCTTGGTCTTCGATGGGATATGCATAGAGCATAGTGTATTGCAACTAGCGTATAGTAAATACACATTACCATATTAACTTATTTATATCTGCTGTTTTCCAAGCTACAATTTCCAATGCGATTATTAACTATCCGCTATTCGCCTGCCTTGACGGCGAGGCAGGCTACACGCTATCCGCTAGTTTTAGTATACGCTATCCGCTAAACGCTATACGCTAATCAAGGAGAATCCGGCTGCGATCATCCTTTGCAAAAAGCCGCCCTGTATCTTATAATGTATTTATTATCCTGCGCGGAAACTTAAGGCCTTAAGATGAATGCGAAGGAGAATAACTGCTGCGAAGCTAAAATTACTACGAAGCTTTAGCGGAGCAGGACAGGAGTGAAACGAAGGCGAAGGAATAGGCCGATTGTGATTCCATTGAAAACTATGATTAGAGAAAACACAAAACAAATCTTACTAGCTGCTATCTTATTATTTCTTGCCATAGCTTTTAGTTATCTGAACAGTCTGCCTAACGCCTTTGTTTTTGATGATAACCACATGATTGTCGCTAACCGCTACATAAAAGATTTTAAATTCTTGCCGGAGTTTTTTAAAGAGAGGATAAGTAGTGAGCCGATAGCAAAAGGGATGTACCGGCCTTTGCTTATGATTACTTTCAGCCTTAATTATTTCATCGGTGGATTAAAGCCGCACGCTTACCATCTTGTCAATAT
>JBDRDG010000032.1:0-2065 GCA_043821045.1 Candidatus Omnitrophota bacterium
GGCTGTTTAAAAGACCGCCTTCGTCCGGTTAATAGAGGCAGTTCGGCGATCAAAGAAACGCCGCTCAATATTAATCAGGCAGATGGAGAAGAAATACAAGCGTTGTTGGCGCGTATCGGTATCAATAAGGCGAAAGAAAGAAAAAGTTTGGCCGACCGTATAGTAGCGGCGCGGCCGTTTTCGTCTTTAGAAGATATGAGAAGAGTAAAAGGGCTGGGGCAGAGTCGGTTGGTGTCACTGGCGAAATATATATATGCGGCAGCCATGACTGCCGGGGGAGGCGAAGATAATCATCCTGTGGCAGATCCCGCACCAACGCTTATCTATACTTCCCACAGGACAAAGGGCGATGCCGAAGCGGTCATCGCTGTCCTCGAAGATAAATTTCAGGGTTTAAATAAAGAAAACATACTGGTTATTCTTGAAAATGTCGGATTGGGGTTAGATTCCGTGCGGGAGATATTTGCGATAGTCGCTGTCGTGGAAAAAGATGTTGATTTCACACGGCTTTTTGACGCTATGTTAAGAAAGTTCCCCGAACATCTTACGCAGAGTTTTCTAAGCTCTCCCCAAGGAGATATCGTTGAGAGATTCTTAAGAGATAATCATAATGATCTCGCGGTTAGGGCCTTGGAAAATATATTTGAAAACGAGATTAGAAAAAGAAACGCTCATGAGGCAATAAGAGAGAATAATCATAAACATAAAGAAGATCCGGAAAGAAATGGCGCTGAACAAGAAAGAAATATGTTGGTTTTGTTTAGGGAAGAATACGCTAAATGCTTTGATGATTTCTTGCTGGGTAGCGGAGTGAATATTTTTGATGAAACCGGCGGGAAATTAGATATTTATTCCATAGAAGGGCTCAGCTTTAATACTTGGGTGGGCTGTTTACTGGCTTTTTATGCTGAGGGGAAAGCCCGGGACGCGTTCTGCGCTTTTCAAATAGACGAGTACCTTAAACTTAAAAGGAAGGCCATAGAAATTTTTGTAAAATTCAGTTACTTTGATCGCGACAAAGAGTTTATTGAATTGTTAGAAAAAACACAAAAACGCTTCCCTCGCATGCATATTTTTGCTGTCCGGGGCTGGATGCATCATTATATGCTTCCGGGAATAATGTTAGAACGCGACCGCGAATCGCTTCCGATGCATAATGAGATATGTCTTGAGAAACTTAAGGGAAGATATCCTGCGGCTGGCTTATCCGAGGACCTTTTGTTAAAACAGTCGTATATCCAGGAGGTATTGGATGATGTTTTAACCGTGGCATTTTCCGGTGATTATACGTCAAGCGGGAAATTAAGCAAGAAAATAGCTGCGCGGCTAAGCGATACGGATGTTAACGCTATATCGAAAGAGCTGTCAAAACGGAAAAACTACGATGTCAAAGAAGTTGTTTATTTCTGGCTGAAAACAAACGGCCGCGTTACTCCCCAGGAGGAAGAGCTTTTTCTGGAGTACCAAATTGTCCTATATCTAATCATGGCTGATTCATTAAAGCGGAAGATCGGCTTTGCTGATGTTTCAAGTGAGTTGTTTACGATTATGCTGTTTCTCGCGGCCTTTATCGACACTCTTTATGAAGTAAACAAAGATAAATTCCTGTCGTGCGTAAAAGAACATGATTTGGGACGTCTTTTCAAAGATGAATTCTGGGTTTTCCCTGTTCTTAAAGGTTTACCCGAAAAAGAGAAGATCGAGAAAATAATCAGCCTTGTCTATCCCGGACTCCCCGGTCATGTGATGCCGGAAGCGTTACGTCAGGCGACGCAGGCAT
Organism: Candidatus Omnitrophota bacterium; assembly: GCA_043821045.1. Classification (GTDB taxonomy): domain Bacteria; phylum Omnitrophota; class Gorgyraeia; order Duberdicusellales; family 4484-171; genus JBDRDG01. Next base: position 1,781 of record JBDRDG010000032.1, read on the forward strand.
GGAATAAGATTAAAGATAAATCTAAAAACGATCCTCTTATCAAACATGTAATTGCTTCGTCAAGTTGCCAAGAACGCATGACCGAGGCCGGGCACCTGATTAATAATAGATCAGAGGCTGAAAATCAGAGGGTAGCTGAACAAAGAGCAGCTAATCCCGAGCACCAAACAGCGAGTACCCATAAGATTACAGGTGTTTCGACATCTGGTTCGCTGACCCAAAATCAGGTGGCGTTAAACGGGATGAAGTCTTCTCCTATTGTTGCCAGAATCTGTTCTTCGTCTA
>JBDRDG010000033.1:0-3106 GCA_043821045.1 Candidatus Omnitrophota bacterium
CGGTAAAAACGCCGCTTCTTCTTTAACACCGTGAGCCATAAGTGAAACAAGACTTTTTTCAAAAACAGCTCTTCTATCCTTATCGGACATATCCTGCAGAAAGATTTCTCTTTCCCGATTGACAATCGCGAGATACTCATCTTGGCTGCCTATACATAAAAGACGATAAGAACAATTCAGGATATCTCCAACTACAGACGTATCGCATGGCGAAACCATGGACAAACACTCCTTTAAATCACGACTTAAAGGGCTATCGTAAACGAGTAATACCTGTGTATCAAGAATACAACCCGAACAACCAGCAACCATTGCCGCGGCCGCACCTTGGGGGCCGAGACCGCCTCTAATTACCAAAGGAATATCCAATCCTTCAAGAATCTCCTGAATCAGGATTAGACTCGTCTTTTGAGAAACCGGACCACAGGCTTCATTGCCGGAGGCAACAATAAAATCCGCGCCAGCGCTGACAGCCATTTTGGCATTATCTTTACTATCAACTTCTATACCAACGCCAACACCACGCTTGTTAAATTTACTGATAGGACACTGAATGTTACCGCGGGACTGATCAACCGAAACAAAAATTATCCGTGAACCTTGGGGAAGAGCATTAAGCAAAAAATCAATCAAACTCTGGTCGCGACAATCAACGAATAGCGTAAGACCGGACAATTTACTATAAACAGCTTTCTTAATAATAAATCTTCTGTAATGATCTGAACCATACCGCAAATCGATAAGAGGTTCGGCTAACCCGCCAGACTTCTTTAACAATCCTAAATCATCCGAGCATGGCGGGAGAGTTACCCAAAAAAGATAATCTTTACAACGCATATAAATATCCCCAATTAACGGTACCGTTATAATCTTACGCTCTATAGTACCCTCTCAAAGGAATTCGTCACTCACTCATCGGACTAAACTAACCAATCTCCGAGACTAAAATCCCAGTTGCTAAAATCTAAAACCGCCGAAAAGGAATTGTCGACAGGTGTAGCGACTATGAAATCGGCAGACCACACTTTCGTCCCCCGGGATTTAAACCCCAGTTCTTTAAGCGTCCTTGTCAACGCAGACTCTGCGGTAAACGATGCTGCTACATACCCTTTTTTTGCCATTTTCATCTGACGCAAGGCTTGTAAAAGTAAAGCTCGCATAACAATCCGGTTATGATCACCAACCATAAGTTCAACTAAAAAAACATCACCGCACAAACCGGTGGTGCCAAATATTATCAACCCCTCAAGTTTATGATCACAATAAGCAGCCAAACGCACATACGAACAATCAGGACAATCTCTATAGCGCCAGTTTAAATAGACGCTATCCTTAACTACAGTTACGCCGCGTGTCTTAGATATACTCCTGGAAAATCCATCAAAATCACTGTTAAAACTATCGATCTTGCGGATGTCAAAATCTTTTCCCACTCGCTCTTTAATTTTCAGGCCAAAAATAGGATCAATAAGAGACCCAGCCACAGACAAAGGATATGGAAAACCGCGTTTGTTTAAGATTTTAGAGAAATTAATAAATCCGAAGTAAACCGGAACACGCCCTAAACTGACCACGCCAATACGGCTACATAGTTCTTTTAACCGGCGCGGCGCGACACCGAAACGAAAAGCCAAATAATCTTCGTGACTATCAACCACATTTTTCTCGACCAATCCTCGATAGCAACGCCAAGACCGTTCCTGGGAATGGATAGAAACGTTTTCCATCAGTCCAGCCACAACAGGCATACCACAAAGATTAATCGGGATATAAAGTAACCCGTACATGCCAACTACCCGCCGGCCGCGAAGAACTACAGTTAAATTACTTTTGCCGCCGGGGCAATTAAGATAGCGCCAACGCCAGTAATCTGGATTGCGCCTCTGTCTGCGCGCTTCAAAATGGAGTTGAGACATTCCCGGAGCCAATTCATCTATGTTTGACTCTGATACTCTAAGGAAAGTTAGATTATCAGCCATATTTCTCGATAACCCTAAGGTTTAATTGAATCGCAATGTGGAGTTAAATATGATATCAAGGAAAACAAGAAAATTCAACAAATACCTAGGCAAAACCCCTCTTTTCTCGCCCTGAAAAATACTTCTCTAAAAGTGTGGATTCCAATCCTATTAGCTCTTTAGACAAAGGTAACAGACCTAATACAGACACTCAGCAAGGAGCATATTTATGTACCATAACAATGTCATGCTTACACTTCAAATCTAGATGCAGCGAATCTGGATGCAATCCCAAGACATTTAAACTTTAGTCCTTCAATAATACTCAGACCAAGAGGCCTCAGGTGTATCGCGGCGGGATAAATCTGTGAAATTTAACGCTCCTTCGCGCCGGCGTTTCTCTCAATGAATCTCATCAGTAATCGTTGTATGTTTTTCTCTTTGATCGACAGAAGCCAAGCACACGAACAACCAAAACAAATACTATTTTCTGATATAGTATTTCTTAACTGGTTTATTCTTAGCCGGTTATAAACATCTCCATTCCAGATTTCATGGAACTTCTGTTTAAAAATATTCCCTAAAACCACCCTCCCGGCAATATCCCTACAACAAGGGACAACAGTTCCGTCAACAAGAATCGCGCAGCTAAAAAACATCAATCGGCATGGTTTTGAACCGGAATATCTTCGTTTTATTCCGCCGCGAATATCAACCAAACCAAGCCAATCGCTACCCATTCTAATCGCGACTTGATCTACTTTATTAGCCTGCCAATAATTAACGAAATCGGGAATATATTTTTCCGTATCTTCCAGGCTGATCATCTCAATCCGCGTAAAAGGGATTTTTTGTTTCATTTCATGACGCATTTTAAGAAAACTTTCTATCTGCGCCTTTACTTGTTCAAATTTTGCCCCGACTCTTAACTTTTCATAAACTTCCGGGGAAGCGGCGTCAAAAGAAAAGGAAATAAAATCCGGCGGCGACTGCAACATACGTATAGACATTTCTTTAGTAAGTAAGGTAGCATTTGTATGCAAAGTTACAAGACAACCTTTATTTTTAGCGTATTTTATCATCTCAAATAAGTTTTTATTAAGTAAGGGTTCCCCCACGACATGCAATATAATCCTTGGTTTTGCCAT
>JBDRDG010000034.1:0-12053 GCA_043821045.1 Candidatus Omnitrophota bacterium
AAGACCTGGAAGCAAAAATATTTATTTTTGCCGGGCCAAATGAGAGGAGAGAAATAAACAGTATTATTTTTTCTTTAGGCCGACAGTGGCAAAGTTGTTACGAATTCAGCGATGCTTCTTTAGAGAGGTTAATCGCTTTGATTGATAAATGCCGTTTGATTGTTGCCAATGATACCGGCCCCTTACGCTTTGCCGACGCTTTGGGTAAGAAAATTGTCGCTTTATTCGGCCCCGTGGATGAGCGTGTGTACGGGCCGTATCCTTATGATCGGCAGCGTACCGCCGTTATAAAAAAGGATTTGTCCTGCCGGCCCTGTTACAGAAAATTCCGGTTGACAGGGTGCGATTATGATATAAAATGTTTACGCGAGATAACCGTTGATGAAGTGTTGACAGCGGCTAAACAGCTGATTAATTAATCTTAGCGGTTATCTTAAAGATAGTTATATTAGATATCTACTACCCTTCCTTCCTTAAATTTTCCAACCAAATATAGCGTATTGCGTGTAGCGTGTAGCGTATAGCGTATAGCGTATAGCGAATAGCGTGTAGCGTACAGCGTATAGCGTGTAGCGTACAGCGAATAGCGTGTAGCGTATAGCGTATAGAAGATAGGAGATATTAGAATCAACAAAATTTAACTATCCGTTATGTGCTAATTTGTTTATCCCGACGCGATACACCTGAGGTTTCTTGCCGCGGATGAAAGTGTGGTCGGGCTTCTCCCTCGGGATATTCGGGACAAGCTATTCCACGCGTAGCGGATGTAGGAAACCGTGGGTTTTCCCGCTTTCCTGTGTTTATTTATATAATGGTGTTGCGGGATCCCGGTATTTCGGGATAGTCCTCGGAGGTTCATAATAATCAAAGGGCGTAAATGGCCGTCAAAAGAAAAGATCATAAAACAACTCTCAAGAAAGACATTCCGGTAACCTTTTTCCTCGTCGTCGTTGTCTTGGCGGTATTGCATACCAATATTTTTCAGCGTATCCTTTCAAACATTTTATACAAAGAGGGATTCAGTCAGGTTGCGATTAATCATATTACCACCGGCCTTATAACTTTGAACCTTTGTCTTACGATTATCGGTATTTTAGTTGTTCTTTTCGTCGCTATGGTTCTTGTGCGCAGGATTACTGGGCCGATAAGTGAATTTACCAAGGCAGTCGGTGATGTTTCCGGCGGCAGGCTCGATGTAAAAATTGACATTGAGAACAAGGACGAGTTTGGTGAATTAGCCCGTTGTTTCAACGAGATGACCGGCCGCCTGCAAAAGTCAATGGTATCTTTAGATATGCTGGAGAAAGAGCAGAGAAGGTTTAATGATGTCGTTGAGTCCAGCGGCGATTGGATATGGGAAACGGATGCCCAGGGCCGGTATCTTTATTCAAACTCTCTTGTCGAGAAAATCCTTGGCTATAAGCCGCAGGAGGTCGTTGGCAAATACTTTTATGATTTCTTTTATATTGATGACCGCGAGGACTGTAAGAAAAAAACATTTAAAATATCGGAACGAAAAGGTATCTTACGCAATTTATCAAGCCGTAATCTTTCCAAAGATAACAGGATAGTATTTATTGAAACAAACGGCATGCCGGTTGTTGATAAAGACGGAACACTCCTGGGATACAGGGGGATTAACCGTGATATCAGCCAACGCGTTAAAATAGAGGAAAACCTTCTTTTCCTTAGTGCTATTTCTCGGCAGGTTTCCGACTCGATTATTTCTTGCGATAAAGATTTTAGGATTACTTTTGTTAATAAGGCGGCGGAAGATCTCTTCGGTTATCCAAAGCAAGAGTTGATCGGTAAAAATCCAGGTATTTTAAATGCTGAGCCGCAGGCGGAAGATATGCAGAACGATATTTATGATACGGTTTCTTCGGGAAAGGCATGGAGCGGAGTAATATTAAATAAAAGAAAGAATAACACTGTTTTTATCTGTGAGGCAACCGTTTCTCCCATGTGCGACGAGCGCGGTTGCATCTACGCCTATATCGGTATTCAGCGTGATATTACCGAACGTAAACAGGCGGAAGAGAAGTTGAAAGCGGCCTATTTAAAACTTAAAGAGGCCCAGGAACAGCTTATTCAGGCGGAGAAGTTAAAGGCTGTGGGTGAGCTTGCCAGCGGTATCGCCCATGAGGTTAAAAATCCTCTCGGTATACTTATACAAGGGGTTAATTATTTGGAGAAGAGCCTTCCGCTTGATGAAGATGGTGTTCAGGTATGCGACATGATGAAAACTAATATTAAACGGGCGGATGACATTGTCCGCGCCCTGGTTGATTTCTCACGCGCATCCGACTTGGATATTAAGCGGGAAGGGATAAACTCTATTTTAGAGAGTTCTCTTGTCCTTATACAGCATAGGATAAAGTTAGATAACGTAAGAATAGTGAAAGAGTTAGGAGATAATTTGCCTAATGTTTTGGTCGATAAAGGCAAGATGGAGCAGGTATTTATTAACATACTCCTAAACGCCTTCCATGCTATGCCGGCGGCGGGGACGCTTTACCTGCGCAGTTACCTGCGAGAACTTAAGCATCCGGGCAGAAAAATAGGAAATAGGAAAGAAGATTTTTTTACAATAGGAGATACGGCCGTTATCGTAGAGATAGAAGATACCGGCACCGGTATTCCCGAAGAATATTTAAAGAAAATATTCGACCCCTTCTTTACTACCAAAAAGGCCGGCGAAGGAAGCGGCCTGGGGCTTTCGGTTACAATGAACATAATTAATATGCACAAGGCTTTGTTGGATATAAACAGCCGTGAAGCTCAAGGAACGAAAGTAACTATTACTTTAAGGACAGAGGGGCAAATGTAAATGAAACGAAAAAGAATAATGATCTTTGACGATGAGGAAGATTTTCTCCGCATCGCGAGATTAAATTTGGAAGGTACCGGCCGTTACGATGTAATGACCTTATCGGATACTAAAGATATCCTGCCGCGGGTTAAGCGTTTCAACCCCAACGTTATACTGCTTGATATTATTATGTCGCCTTTAGGCGGTATTGAAGTCTGTCAAATGCTTAACAGTGACTTAACCTGCAAGAAGATCCCGATTATTATAGTTTCCGCCTGTGACCGCGAAGGAGATAAGATGAAAGCCTATGAGCTGGGAGTTAAGGATTATCTTTCAAAACCGATTGAAACAGATAGTATAATTATCTCTATAGAGAGGGTTCTGAAAATAAACAAAGCCGGCGCATGATTTTTTACGATATTACGCGTAAATTTTTGAAAGGAGCTTTTTATGGATGATTCGGCAAGGAAAAAAATATTAATCATCGATGACGAGGAGAGTTTATGCTTAATTTTAAAAAAGAATCTTGTCAAAGCGGATTTTTTCGATGTCTCTTATGCTTTGAGCGGTAAAGAGGGCATTGAAGCCGCGAAGAGTTTTAAACCCGATTTGGTTTTTCTTGATATTAGATTGTATGATGTTGACGGTATAAACCTTATCGGTGAAATATTGAAAATAGACAGCGATATAAAAATTATAATTTTAAGCGGCCAGGGGACGCATGATTATGTCCAGAAAGCTTTTCAAGCCGGCGCGGTAGATTTTGTTTCTAAGCCTTGTGATGTTGACAGGTTATTGAAATTAATTAAAAGCCACCTTTTTATCGGTTCCGAATTACTGCCGGCGGTTAAAGAAACCTTGAGCACGGAAGATTTTACCAAAACGCTGTTTTTGGATATTTTAATTACCCTAGTATCAATCACAGAAGCGAAAAGCAGTTATTTAAAAGGTCATTCGGAACGCGTGTCCCAATTGTCGAAAGGAATCGGCATTAAGATCGGTTTAAAGAGAGATAATCTTGAAGTGCTAGAGTTTAGCGGTATTATCCATGATTTGGGGAAAGTCGGCGTTAAAGATGCCATTTTAGATAAAGATGGTAAACTTACCGATGAAGAGTGGGAAAGTATTAAACAACATCCGGTTATCGGCAGTGACGTTATCAACAAAATGCGCCTTTTCCGTTTGGAAGAGCCGATTGTCCGGTCGCACCATGAACGCTTTGACGGCAAAGGTTATCCCGACGGATTAAAAGGACATAATATTCCTTTAGGATCAAGGATTATTGCCCTTGCCGACAGTTTTGATGCTATGGTTTCAAAACGCCCTTACCGCTCTTCTTTGACGGAAGATCAGGCCGTCGATGAGATAAAAAGAAACAGCGGCACGCAATTTGACCCGGAAATTGCCAGCGTCTTTCTGAATTTTTTAGATAAAAACAGATAAAATATATTAAGATAAAATATTTTTTTATGGTTGGAAAATATGCAGGCTGGCCTTTATATAATTAAAACGGCGCTTTTAATTTGTTGACAAAGACAGTTAATAAGATAAACTGGAATAAGGTTAAGGAAAAAACAATAACATATTCTGAAGTCCGAAAGTTATCGACTAGTTGGAAGCGGCGGTTTTCATCTTAATTTAATAGTAATGGTCTACAAGTCTTTTATGAGAGAGAAGTCTTTTATAAAAACTATTGGCGGAGTTTTTTCCCTTTTGCTGTTTTTTAATGTAATAGTTTGTTTTCAACAAGCAAGGGCGGAAAAACTGCTTATTCAAAATGGCCGCCGCGTATCTTTTGATTACACATTAACAGTTGAAGGCGAAGTTATCGATAGTTCTGAAAAGGATAGTCCTTTAGAGTACGTACATGGTAAGGGGCAGATTATATCCGGCCTTGAGAAAAGGCTCGAAGGATTAAAGGTAGGAGATAAAAAAACAATAACCGTTACGCCCGAAGAAGGATATGGCATAGTAAATCCTCAGGCGATAACGGAAGTTCCCCGAAGGTCTTTACCTAAAGATTTAGAACTAAAAGAGGGCAGGTACCTTCAGGTGCAGACTTCGCGTGGCGGTATCTTACCGGCGAAAATAATAGAGGTTAAAGACGATACGGTTAGCTTGGATGTTAACCACCCTCTTGCCGGCAAGACATTAAATTTTAAAATCAAAATTGTTTCGATCGAATAATACAAATTTACCTATTTCTCAAAAAACATGCGGGATCTTGACCCGCTCTTCAAGGATAAAGAATATTTTTATTTTACTTTGTTGAAACCCCCGTTATTTAAAGTTTCTAAGAGGTTTATTTCTGGCTCAAAGAGCGCAAGGCAAGGATGCAGGGTTGGTAAAAATGAACTGTATATCAGACGGTGAGCCGCGGTGACCAATAAGTAGTTTCGTTTTTTCAGGAGGGTTCTACAAAAAAGAATATTTTTAAATATGGCGGTTGAATTAAAATCTTTAATAATCGGTGATTTAAATATACCTGTACCAATTATCCAGGGTGGGATGGGGGTTAAAGTTTCTACCGCCTCTTTAGCCAGCGCTGTAGCAAATTGCGGCGGCGCCGGTACTATAGCCAGCGTTGGCCTTGGTTACGGCAGTTTGGATAATAAAACCCAGTTTGTTAAGGCTTCAAATGAAGGCCTCCAGAGAGAAATCCGTAAGGCGAAAGAGTTGACAAAAGGTGTTATCGGTATCAACATTCTGGTAGCGGTGAGTAATTATGAAGATTTAGCCCGTACGGCTGTGAGTGAGAAAGCTGATTTTATCGTCTCGGGAGCCGGTCTGCCGATGAAACTGCCGGAATTTACCGAAGGATCATCTGTAAAGATTATTCCCATAGTTTCTTCCGATAGAGCCGCCGATATAATAATCCGCACATGGCGTAAACGTTATAACCGTCTGCCTGATGCTATTGTTGTTGAGGGGCCGTTGGCCGGCGGCCATTTAGGTTTTAGGCGCGAGGATTTAGATTTACACAAAGAAAACAGTTTAGAGAAATTAACCGTTGATGTTTTAGGAGTAATTAAGAGATACGAGGAAGAGTTGGGCGTTAATATACCGCTTATCGCCGCCGGCGGTATTTTCACCGGCAAAGATTTAGTTAAGTTTCTCGAATTGGGAGCAAGCGGCGTGCAGATGGCTACGCGTTTTGTGGCGACTAACGAGTGTTCTGTCGATGAAAGTTTTAAACAGCTGTATATTAAGGCCAAGGAAGAAGATGTTATCATTATTGAAAGTCCCGTTGGTTTGCCGGGAAGAGCGATAAAAACCGCTTTTATCGAGAGGGTAAGTTCTGGCGTGCGCGTGCCGTTTAAATGTACCTATCAGTGTCTGAGGAGCTGTAACCCTAAAACCGCGCCCTATTGTATCGGCGAGGCTTTATATAACGCAATCGGCGGAAATCTCGATAATGCCGTTGTCTTTGCCGGCAGCAATGTTTTTAGAGTAAGAAAGATTGTGCCGGTAAAAGAGCTGATTGATGAAATAATCGCTGAAGCTGCGGTGGAACTAAATAAAGTAGTTTAAGGTTTATCCATCCCACTAGCCAAACGTACCTTTTCAGATTGCCTGTCCGGGTTTCGACTCATTACGGTTAAATCAACTTGTCTAAAGATGTCTTTGTCGATAGAACATCTCTTTTTATATAAACTTTAAAAACCGATTTCTGATATCGGCTATTATCAAGATGAGATTTATCCCGACGCGATAAAATTGCGGTTTCTTGCCGCGGATGGAAGCGTGGTCGGAACAGGCTGCTCTGCCCAAGATCGTAAGAAAAGATACTGCGGCTGTCCTTCGATATGCTCAGGATGGTTTGGTTTTTTAATATGCGCAAGAATAAATCTTTAAGGAGTTTAAACTCTTCCAAAGATGGTGAGCGGAGTCGAACCATGAAGCCGCAGAGATTCATTTAAATGATAAGTATGAACTTGACGGAAGAAATCCGAACGGCTATACGGGTATATCTTGGTCTATCGGCGGTTTGCGTGACCGTGTTTGGGGGGGAGGGAGCGTAACATGTTCGGTAAAATGCGCTACATGAGTTATACCGGATGTAATAATAAGTTTGATATAGATAGGTATATTAAAAGATTCTTGAAGTTCTGAAAGTTATGAAAAGCGGTTTTTTAAAACCTAAGATTTTCGCCAGCCGTTGTTTGGGATTTTATCCATGCCGGTGGGACGGTGTAACTGCACCGAATCTGTTAATCGATAAACTGAAAAAGCACGTTGATTTTGTAACCGTATGTCCAGAACAAGAAATAGGCCTTGGCATCCCGCGCGGTCCGATAAGAATTGTTTCATCCGGTAACCAACTAAGGTTAAAGCAGTTTAACACGAAGAAAGACATAACTCGGCAAATGACCAAATTCGCCGCTGCTTTCTTAGAGGAATTGGGCGAAATAGACGCTTTTATTCTTAAAGACCGTTCCCCGTCATGTGGCATTAAAAATGTTAAGGTGTATACAAATATTGAGTCTTCCGCGGCGATTTCTAAAACAAATGGCTTTTTTGCTAGAGAAGTGATTGCGCGATACGCGCGGATACCGGTTGAATCGGAAGCAAGGCTGTTTAATTACAAAATAAGAGAAGCTTTTCTGACGAAAACATTTACTCTTGCTGATTTCAGAAAGATCAGGAAGGACTGCCGCATCGGCGATTTAGTAGATTTTCACTCTCGCAATAAGTTCTTACTCATGTCCTACAGCCAGAAATCCTTGCCGATTTTAGGAAGAATTGTTGCGGTTCATACGAAAACAAAGATGAATCAACTGTTTAACCAATACGAAGTATATCTTAAGGATGCTTTAAATCGAATACCCAGAGGATCCAATAACATAAACGTGATCACGCGCTGTTTAGGGTATTTTTCGAAAAAAATTTCTTCTGATGAAAGAAAATTCATCCTGAACTCCTTGGAAGAATATCGCCGCCAACATGTGCCCTTAAGCGTACCGATAAATATCTTGCGTTCTTATAGCATTCGATTTAAAATTAAATATTTGTTGCGACAGACATATCTTACGCCTTATCCGCCCGATTTGGCTGGATTGGCTGATTGTGGCAAAGGGCGTAAAATCGAGACTATCAGAAGGGATGAGGGAAGATAATATTAGTCGTAAGTGTTTTAAAGAGATATCCTATTATATTAATCGGTTCAATTGCAAAAATGGTAGTAATGGGGAATTCCGGACTGAATTTAGCGTATGTGATAATTAGCGTATAGCGCATAGAATCTTTTCTAATAATTACCTATTTGTATACGCTGAACGCTATCGGCTATACGCCAGTATTTATACTATACGCTATTCGCTAAACGCTATACGCTGATAAGTGTTAAAGAGGGGGTATAAAATGAAGATTTTCAGCGCCGTTGAAATTGTCGATATCGGTATCGAAAAGGAGAAAAAAAGAAAAGATTTCTACGCGAGAGTTTGCGAGAGGTTTGACAGACAGGATATAAAAGATTTGTTTGCTAAGTTGCGCGACTGGGAACAGAATCATATTGAGAAGTTTACGCAAATAAGGGAGGGCTTGGCAGAACTGGATCTGGTAGAGTCGCATCCCGAGGAGTTGTCCGGATACATGCAGGCGCTTGTTGATGATAAATCGCACAGCGATGTCGGGACCGAGGAATTTGTCGTAAAGATTAAAACCGCCGAAGACGCGATTAATTACGCGATAGTGTTTGAAAAAGACGCGATCCTGTTTTTTAACGAAATGATTCCTTATGTTCCGGCAAAAAACCGGGGAGTAATCGGACAGCTCGTCAATGAAGAGAAACAGCATATTATTTATCTTAGTGATCTACGAAAGAAAATCCAGTAAAAATGCAAACCAAAGCGTTTAAAGGAATAATTTATCCGTTTTCCAGTTTCTTGGTTCATGTGTTTAGTTTTAAATCGTAAGGTCTAATATTTTGTTGATTTAATAATACATAACACATTTCACAACACAGATGACACAATTATTAAATTATAAATTAAGGAGGTGATGACGTGATTGAAAAGGGGATGTTTACCTCTATCGGCAGCTGGCCGCATACGGATATAGATGCGATTACAGAGTTAATTATAAATAATTTTACCTGCATGCCGGCATGGCCGCAGCTGCCAAAAACAGGGTTTTATGAGAATATGTACGTTCAGTACAGCCAAGCGTTTCCCTGTATAGTAATCGATGATAAAAATGAGAAGATTTATTTTGATACTTCCGGCGACGTGTTCAGCGCGATTCAGACGGTCTATGAACATTATCTTAGCCAGGACTATGATTACTTCGCCATCTCCCAAGAGTACGCAAAAGGGCTGTATAGCTTTAGATCTAAATTACGCAATAAAGCCAAACTTCCCATGATAAAAGGCCAGGCCCTTGGTCCGGTGAGTTTCGGCCTTACCTTGACAGATGAGAACAAACGCCTAATTATTTACGATGAACAGATGCAGGATGCCCTTGTTAAAGCCTGTGTCTGTAAAGCCGTCTGGCAGGCGCGGTTCTTAAAGCCGCTCGCTGACAAAATAGTCATTTTTATTGATGAGCCGTATCTTGTCTCTTTCGGCTCTGCTTACATCAACGTCAGCCGCCAGCAGATTATCGATATGATAAACGAGGTAATTGATAGCCTGCGGGCAGAAGATGTTTTTACGGGAATTCACTGTTGCGGCAGTACTGATTGGTCAATAGTTATCGATACCAACGTGGATATATTAAATTTCGACGCCTATAACTATTCCGAAAGCATTATGATTTATCCCGAAAAGATAAATGAATTCTTAATTAAAGGTAACTATATCGCCTGGGGGATAGTGCCTACGGCTGAAGATAAGATTGATTCTGAAACCCCCGATAGTTTATTATCCAGATTAACCGGTCAACAGAAAAAATTAATTTCTTTGGGCGTGGATAAAACAAATTTGCTAAAACGGGCTGTTTTTACCCCTTCTTGCGGTACGGGTTCTTTATCGGAACGCTCTGCCGAGCGAGCGATAGAACTCCTTAAAGGGGTTTCTCTATTGTATAGAGAGAAGTATTAAAGCACGGAATATGGCCGCGACTTTCCATCCTTCAGGAATAAGGCGTAATTTGTCTAACAGGCTGAATATTAAGAGATGGGGAAAGTAAAATCAAACATCAAAAATCAAAAGGAAAAATGACAAAGAAAAATTCAAAAAGCATTTCATGTTACATTTTGATATGTCATTTTGATCTTTGATATTTGCATTTTGATCTGTTAGCTTATTAAAGTTTCCCTGTCAGAGATTTTAGGAAAGCTGCAAAATCTCAAGCCTTGCAAATACTAACTTTACAAGATATAATCATAAATTCTTTCGCAGAACAAAGAAATGGCAAGACTTATTGGATTTATCGGTAAAGGCGGTACAGGAAAGTCCACACTGGCGGCGTTATTCCTGAAGTATATATTACAAGAGGATATAAAGCCGGTTTTAGTGGTTGACGCCGATCCCAATAGCTGTCTTGCAGAACTGCTTTCCCTGGAGGTTGCCTCCACGGTTGGCCAGCTAAAGCAGGAGTTGTTAGACAAGAATAACCGGGCGGCAGCTAAGGCAATCTCAAAATACGACTATTGCGAATACGCTTTAAACAATTCTGTGATTGAATCTCTAGGCTATGACCTTGTTGTCATGGGCCGGCCGCAGGGTGAGGGTTGTTACTGTTACGTAAATAACGTGATAAAAACTATGATTGATAAGTTAAAGAAGAGTTACGCGCTTATTATTGTTGATTGTGAGGCGGGTTTAGAACACTTAAGCCGAAAAACGCTGGGTCAGGTAGACGGCGCGTTTATAATATCTGATTTATCACGCAAAGGTATTTTGACCGGCCTGCGTCAGGCCGATTTGATGCGAGAGCTGGATATAGATACGGACAAAAAATTTCTTGTTATAAATAATGTTATTGATCCGGCTAAGCTAGAAGATTTTAACGATGTTTTTGCTTCGGTAAATAACAGCCGTTTGCGCTACGCCGGGTTTATACGCAAGGACGCAAAGATATCAGAGTTTGAGCTTAACGCTAAATCGTTATTGGATTTACCCGGCGATTCAGCCGCCTACAGTGATTTGGTAAGGATAATGGAGGAGATTAATTTAGCTAATTTGATATAATCACATTTGAATATTATAACTGAAGTCAAAAATCAAAAAAAATGCAAAATCACAGAAATTCTTGATACTCGATCTTAGGTGCTAGATTCTCGTTACTAATATAATAAAACGAGCATCGAGGATCCAGGATCTATAACGTTTTGCATTCAGCTTACAGCCTCAGTGGATTCATTTGTTGGGAAAACTAATTAGGCAATATATGATAATTTAGGATTTGGAGGAAAAGACATGGATAAGTCCAAGAATAGATCGTATGATCCGGCAAGCCAAAGAATGATAAAAAAAGCCGAAGAGGAAGATATAAAAATATCCTGGGACAGGTATGACGCTATGCAGCCGCAATGCGGTTTCGGCCAACTGGGGATTTGCTGCCGCGTGTGTAACATGGGGCCATGCCGTATCGATCCTTTCGGCCAAGGGCCGCAAGAAGGTGTATGCGGCGCGACGAAAGATACGATTGCCGCGCGTAACCTGGCGCGGATGATCGCCTCCGGCGCGGCGGCTCATTCCGATCACGGTCGTGACATAGCTCATACTTTGCTTTTGGCGGCTCAAAATAAAGTGCATGATTACGAAATAAAAGACAGTAATAAACTAAGAAAAGTAGCCCAGGTTTTTGGGATAGAAACAGACAACAAAACTGTTGGCGAGATAGCCTGTGAATTGGCTAAAGCCTGTTTGTCGGAGTTTGGCAAGCAGGAAGGAACATTACAGTTTTTATCGCTTGCTCCGGCTAAACGCCAGGCTGTATGGAGCAGGTTATCTCTTAACCCGCGCGGTGTCGACCGGGAAGTTGTTGAGATTATGCATCGCACCCATATGGGGGTTGATAACGACTACAAAAACATAATAGGCCACGCGATACGAACGGCCTTAGCCGACGGCTGGGGCGGGTCGATGATTGCCACAGAGCTTTCTGACATTTTGTTTGGATCACCAGAGCCTATACGGGCTACGGTTAATCTGGGAGTTTTGAAAAAAGATTACGTTAATATTGTTGTCCATGGCCATGAGCCGGGTTTAAGCGAGGTTATTCTTACCGCAAGTAAGGATAAAGAGTTAGTGTCTTTAGCAAAAAAGTATAAAGCCTCAGGGATTAACATTGTTGG
>JBDRDG010000035.1:0-8281 GCA_043821045.1 Candidatus Omnitrophota bacterium
GAGCAAGATCGAAAACGGCGATTGGGATTTATCAACCGCCCAAATAATCTCGCAGGGCATGGGAGTTTTAAACAGCGAAACTATTGATGCCCAGGTCAGCGGAAGCGGCCTGTTAACAGTTACCGTTACGGTTAATTGGAAGGACCGCGGCATACGCGACCGGACAATTTCTTTAGGAAGTTTAATTATAGAGCCGTAATCACAGTATGCTTCTATAAAGACAAGGGGTTTTGATATGGGCCGGATAAAAGATAAAAAGATATATAAGTTTGCGAATGACCAGCCTATGTTTAGAGATGGCTTTACCTTTAGCGAAGTCCTGGTAAGCGCCGGCATAATGGGTTTTTTAGCTCTTACTATATTTGCCGTATTAAATGTTGGCGGTAACCTTTGGCAGACCGATATGATATTGATTGAGCTTCAGCAGCAGTCGCGCCTTGCTCTCGACGGCATGGTCCGGGAAATAAGGCAGAGCAAAAGTTCAAACATAACTATAAGTGACGGCGGCGCGAGGATTGATTTTACAATACCCAATGTTACCAACACAATAAGTTATTATTTAAGCGGCGCGCAAATTATTCGTGAGCATCCTGCTGGAACAACCCGTCTTCTTGCCAACAACGTGACTTCCCTGCAATTTTCTCTTTCCGGTGAAGTCGTTACGGTTAACCTCCAGGCGGGTAAAACATATAAAGGCAGGCTGTTGCCGTTTTTTCTCGTTGAGAAGGTAAGGTTAAGAAATGGTTAAGAAAGCGGCCGCTATAGTATTGACTTTTTTCGTAGTTATTATATTAACCATACTAAGCGGCCCTATTTTTTCCAACACCCTTTCCGAGAACAACCTTGCTAAGCGGCATTTACAGAACGCTCAGTCGTTTTGGCTGGCCGAGGCCGGCGCGCAAAGAGGCTTGTGGGAGTTAAATAATGGCGATGGAACATGGACGGGATGGACAGACGTTAGCGGCACGAAGATAAAGACGGAAACCTTGGGCGCTATAGGAGATTATACGGTTGAAATAGCTGATCCTGGGGGAAGTCCTATAGTTACGGCAACCGGCCATGTGCCTGATGTTAGCAGCTCCTCGCGCGTTGAACGGGCTGTAGAGGTTGTTGCCGGAGGGGGAAGCGTAACGCCGTTTAGTTACGCCGCCTTTGGCGGAACCGCTTTAGTTATGAGTGGTAACGGCCATACCGACAGTTACGACTCTAGTTTAGGCCCTTATGGCGGCGCTAATGTAGGGGGAAACGGAGATGTCGGTACAAACGGCGGTGTGGCCGGAGCGATATCTTTAAGCGGCAATGCCACCGTAAACGGCGATGCCGCTACCGGTGAGGGCGGCACGGTTAATATCAGCGGCAACGCTAAAGTTAACGGCGTGACTACAGACGGTTGCGACGAACAGTTTCCCTC
The DNA here is from genome assembly GCA_043821045.1 of Candidatus Omnitrophota bacterium. Classification (GTDB taxonomy): domain Bacteria; phylum Omnitrophota; class Gorgyraeia; order Duberdicusellales; family 4484-171; genus JBDRDG01. The sequence continues at coordinate 1,412 of JBDRDG010000035.1, forward strand.
CATAACGGTTCCGGCATCCTTAACCTCTTTAAGCAGCTTGGGTAATTATAGTTTAGGCGGCAACAATAACGCTACTTTAACAGGCAGCGATTATAAATATATTTCCTTAAGCGTATCCGGCAACGCTGATCTTACGATTAGCGGGACAGTCAACATTTATCTTACATCCACAGCCAACGCTCTTAGCACATCCGGTAACGGCAAAATAATCATCACCAGCGGCGCGAAACTTAATATTTACAGCGATGGTCTATGCAGTATTTCCGGTAATGGCATAGCGAACCAGACGAGCATACCGGAGAATCTTGTTATTAACAGTACCTACGGCGGCAATAATGGCATTACGATTTCCGGTAACGGCGATATGTATGGCGCGATTTACGCCCCGGGAACAAAGGTGACAGTAAGCGGTAACGGCGACATATATGGTTCGGTTGTTGCCGATAGCGTTAGTATAACCGGAAACGGTGATGTCCATTACGACGAATCTTTAGCCGATGTTTCTCCTTCCGGCGGCGGGGGTTCTCCTTATACGGTTCAGTCCTGGGCGGAAACGAAAAATCCCTATATTCTTATTCCTTAAACCGAATTGGCTGATAATCTCGCCTTTTTTAAGAATCAGATCAAATAGATATAACCCTCTTTATAATAATATTTGTTTTAAGAGAAATTGACATTTCTTCTTATATAGTATAAGATAATTTTGAAAATGTTTATTCAAAAACTATTCTCGCCAATTGAGAGGTTTATCAGTAAGAAAGACGACGATTTTGTTATTTTTGACCTCGGGTCGCGCTATCTTAAAGCCCTTGTGGTTAATAACGGTAAAATAAAGGATGTCTTTGTCGTTAAAAACAGCCAAGGGACGGTAAAATCATCCGTTGATTTATTGCGCGAGAAAAAGCTTAACACAAAAACCGTAAATATCTCTTTGCAGGGACCGGATACGATAGTAAGATACATACCTTTTGCCAAAGGTAATAATAAGAATATAAAAGAAATTTTTGCCTACGAACTCAATAAATACCTCCCTTTTCCCGCCGATTCGGTATACTTTGATATCGTCACCGTGGATGAGGATTATTCTAACGAAGAATCGTTGTTTCTCCTGGCGGCGGCAAAAAAATCAGCCGTAAACCCTTTGCTGGAAGGTTTCCAAAAGGAGAAGATATCGATTGGGGGAATTGGCTTAAATTTCGTCGGGTTGATAAATATTTTATCTTTGGCGGAAAACATTGATAATGCCGCTATCGTCGATTTGGGTTTTTCTTCCACCCTGTTTACCTTAATAAAGAAGAAAGTCCCCTATTTAAGCCGGGAGATAAAGATTTCCGGCGGTAATCTTTTAGAAAGAGCGATTAAAAACAAGAACATTAGTCAGGAAGAAGCCGAGGAGGCAATTGTTTCTTCTTCCCAACCGGCAGAGTTTCTGCAGGCGGCGGATGATATTTTAGTTCATTTGTGCGAAGAAATAAAAAGTTCCCTCGATTATTTTGAGATGAATACCGGCGAGCACATAAAAGATCTTTATCTCGTTGGCGGCTTTTCGCTAATAAAAAATATTGACAAGGTAATCAGCGGCCATCTGGGGATTAAGGCGAAAAATCTTGATTTTTCAAGCAATAACTGTTTCGAAGATACGCGGTCTCTGTCCGTGCCGAAAGAGATGCTGGCTGTTGTCTTGGGTCTGAGTCTATGAATAAGGTCCATGTAAATTTGTGTCCTTACGAGAACAAGGAAGAAAATAAAGTTTTAGGCTTTGTCGCGAAATACATCCAATATGTTTTCTTTTTGTTAGTCCTTCTTGTAATCGGCAACATTTTAATTTTTATTACCACATCGACCACGCGCCTGCCGCTTATTAGTTTAGAAAAAACGTGGAAAAATCTTTCGTCTCATATTGATGAAATCGACCAGTTAAAAAAGCAAAAAGAAGTTTTGGCCGCGGAAAAAAAGAGCTATGAAGGCCTGCGTACAAACGACATTTTGTTTCATAAGATATTTATCAGTGTTTTTGATTCTATGCCGATGAACGTATGGCTGCAGACGGCAAGATTCGATAATAACAGCCTTGATCTTATCGGTTATGTTGTCAGGTGGCAGGAAAAAAACGTTGTTTCTTTGGATGGATTCATTAAAAACTTAAAAAGCAACGATTATTTTAAAAAGACTTTTAATAATATTACTTTAAAAAGTTCGCGCAAGCGCACGCTGGGCGGAAGAGATATCATTGAATTCAGAATAGAGTGTAACAATGAAGCTGGATAAACGCGCTGGCACATATATTTTTATCTGTCTTTCCTTTATTATTCTGTCTTCTCTGGCCACGCCGTTGCAGATAAAAGGATTGATCAGCTCAATCGGTAAGATTAAACGCCTGCAAAATAATATAACCCGGGCAAAGGCGGATATCGACTCTAAACACGGCGTGCTTTTGGAAAAAGCGCAAATTAAAAAGGACATCGAAGGCATTGACAGCAAAATAATTTCTTCCCAGGAGACGTCCGCTTTACAGATCTACATTTCTACCAAGGCGAAAGAGAATGGTCTGGAGATAATCGAAATCGATTCGCTAAAGACAGAGAGCAAAGATTCGGGGAAAAAGGGAAAATTCTCTTACTTGCCGATTAAGCTCGAAATGAAGGGCGGATTTCATAACCTCGGGAGGTTTTTTAGTGAAATTGAGAGCGGCGAGTATTTCTTTGAAGTTAAGAGTTTATTCATCCAGACATCAAAGCCGCAGCCTAATATAAAGATTGAAATGGCGGTTGTAATTAAAGAGTAGTTATGCGACAGGTTGTTTTATTTTTGATCTTGGTTTTCAGCGCCATAAACCTAAAGGGGCAGGATTCTCTTTATCCTTATAACTCACCCGCCGATCGTGATCCCATGTCCGCTTTAGTCGATGAGAAGGGCAGGATTCTTATAGAAGAGAAGAAGGATATCGAAGATTTTGTCCTCCAAGGCATAATGTATTCGCCGCAGGGAAGCGTTGTGATTATTAACGGCGAGATGTTTAAGGAAGGAGATAAATCTCAGGATTACATAATAAAAGGGATAAAAAAAGATGGTGTGGTTGTTGAAAAAGACGGGAAAGATTATTTCCTGAAGTGGGAGGGGTAAAAATGAAAAAATCTTTTGTATTATTGGTTCTAATTCTTCTGGCAGCGGTAAGCGCTTTTCCTCAGGAGCCGCCGCCGGGTGACGGCATATTGCCGTCGTTAAAATTTAAAGAAGCTGATATCGCGACGGTCTTGCAAGCGATTGCTCAGAAAGCCTTTAAGGATGGGAAAAAGATAAACATTGTATTATCACCGGATATCGTCGGCGTGATAACGGTTAATTTAGAGAGTGTCGATTGGGAGACGGCTTTGGAAGCGGTTTTAAAAACCCACGATTACAGTTATGAGTGGATAGGTAAAAACATAATTTTGGTCGATACTCTCGAGAGGTTGACGGAAAAGAGAAAGAAAATAGCCGAAGCCAAGGCCGATGAGCCGATGGCGACAAAGGTTTTTACTTTAAGTTTCGCGAAAGTAGAGGATATTGCCGTTTCGGTACAAAAAATGCTCACCGTCAAAGGAAGGCTGACTTTTGACGCCCGGACCAACTCTTTAGTTGTTACCGATATGCAGTCAAATTTAGTGACGATTACCGACGCGGTATTATCCTTGGATGACATAACGCCTCAGGTTCTCATTGAGGCAAAAGTTATTGAGACAGATTTAGACGTGAGTAATAAGCTGGGAATAAAGTGGAATATCGGGACCAGTTCCGGTGAGCCAACTACTGTGCTTTCCGGCGCGAGACGCACGCACGTATGGCCGTTTACCAAACATACCGCCAGCAAATATTTAAGTAACGATGATTTTCCTGCCAGCACGGCAGGGTTTTACCAGGGAACGCTCGACGCTTCCAGTTTGGCTCTGGCATTACAGGTGCTTTTTGAGGATACAAATACACAGATACTTTCCGAACCGAGAATTACAACTTTAGACAACAATAAAGCTACAATCGACGTTGTTACCGAAGACCCTCTGCCGAATTATACCTATAACTCTGAAACTGGCCGGTGGGAGATCAGCGGTTTTGAGTGGCTAAAATACGGCGTTTCTCTGGAAGTTACGCCGCAGATAAACAGAGAGGGTTTTGTTACTTTGACGATAATACCCAAAGTTAGCGAAAATATCGGAACGAGAGAGTTTACCAGCGGCGGGGCGAATACTACTATAAACATACCGATTCTTAATACCCAGACGACTACGACAAAAGTAATGATCAGAGACGGCCAGACGTTGGTTATCGGCGGTTTACTCCGGGATAAGACTATCGATACAGTCAACAAGGTTCCGTTATTAGGGGATATCCCTATTTTAGGATATTTGTTTAAACACAAGGCTAAAACCGTCGAGAAGAAAAACCTTTTGATATTTATCACTCCCAAAATTGTTACTCCCCAAAGAGAGAATAAAGAAGGTTAAAAGTAATTCTGTTAACCTACGCTTAGCAATGTATGTATGATGATTTCTATGGATTAAAAAGGTCGCCATTTAGTGTTACCAGCGACCCCGAACTTTTCTTTGAGAGCTCCTCGCATAAAGAAGCCTTGATTTCTCTTTTATACGGCATCCGCGAAAGGAAAGGGTTGATTTTAATAACCGGTGAGGTTGGTACCGGTAAAACAGTTATTTGTAAGATTCTCCTTAAGAGGTTGCCGTCGAATATCAAGACCTCTTTAATCCTCAACCCCTTTTTTAATAATAGCCAGCTTCTCCAGGCGATACGGGAGGATTTTGGCCTGGAAGTGGTAAAAAAGAGCCGTTTAGATAGTTTAAAAGCCCTCAACTCTTTCCTTATCGAAATAAATAGGAGCGGCGGCACGGCCGTTTTAATCATTGACGAAGCTCAGAATCTCACTCACTATCAGCTGGAGCATATCAGGCTTCTTACTAACCTGGAGACTTCACAGGAAAAGCTTCTTCAGATTATTCTTGTCGGCCAGCCGGAATTAGTCACGAAAATAAATCAGACGAATTTACGCCAACTGCGCCAGCGCATTTTCGTCAAGCATAACCTAGCTCCTTTAAGCGAAAGCGAAATAAAAGATTACGTTATGTTCCGTATCAAAGCCGCCGGCGAGACAAAGATTGAGATCGAGCCGGCAAGTTTTAAAATTATTTACGATTTTTCTTTGGGGATACCGCGCCTTATCAACATGATCTGTGACCGGGCCTTACTCTGCGGTTTTGCCCGCGAACAGAACCTGTTGGACCAGACATTATTTCAGGTCTGTAAACAGGAGCTCGAATGAGCATAATTTTTGACGCCTTAAACAAGCTGGAAGAGGATAAGAAATCTTTTATCCCCAAGCGGAAGAAAAAAAAGATATCTTTGTTTATTTTTTTATCGATATTCTTTTTCTTCGTTTTTATTGTATATGAACAGTTCGGCAGGAAAGGTATCTTTGCCGGTAAAACCGGTTTAGTTGATAGGCCGGTTTTAACCAATAATCCGGTTTTAGTCGAAAAGCCCATTGGTGCGTCCGATACTCCGGTTTTGAAAGAAACGCCAGCCGCCAGCAGTGAACCTTTGGCACAAAGGGAAGTGGTTTCCCGGCCGAATTATATTCTGGAAGGAATCGTTTATGACGGTAAAGTGCCTCTGGCGATAATCAACGGGAAAGTGTTAAAGAAAAATGACAGATTGGGCGATATTGAAATATTGGAGATTACCTCCGATACTGTTGACGTTTTTGATAGACGGGCTCAAACAAAGATACATTTAACATTTTAACCGCGCCGTTTTTTAAACTTTCCCCAATAGAAAATATACTTGTTATGATGGAAAGAGAAGTCCATTTAACGGCTAAAAAGCTTCTTGAGTCGGTAAAATTTCGCGATAGAAAATTAGGCAGTATCGCTTTTATCAGCGGCCAGAGGCGGCGGGTAGATATCTTTTTAGAGAAGTTAAGCAAGCCGGTTAAGAATTTTACTGTTTTAGGACATAGTTTTTGGACCGGGATATATAAAGGTAAAGATGTTACTGTGGGTAGCAGCGGCAGCTACGCCCCGGAAGCGGCGATTATAAACGAGGTCCTTTGTGAAGCCGGTATCGGTATCCTGGTCAGAGTCGGTTCCTGCGGCGCTTTGCGCCGCGACATAGAAATCGGCGATTTTATCGTTGCTGATGAGATTTTTCGCGGAGAAGGGACAACGCCGTACTATGTTGACGATAGCTTTTCCCCCGCGGTTGATTTTTCACTTTGTGATAAACTGGTAAATATTTTTAAACCGCCGGCTAAAATCTATCGCGGGGCGGTCTGGACCACCGACGCTTTACTTCGCGAAACAAAAGATATAGTTAATCGCTATGTCCGGCAGGGGGCTATTGCGGTTGATATGGTTACCTCTTCCTTTGTGACGATAGCCAATCTTTATAATAAAAAGGCATCTGTTATCATGGTGGTGTCGGATAATCTTATAACCGGCACGCTCGGTTTTACTGATGCGCGGTTGTTTGAGGCTGAAAGACGGCTGGCTGAAAACATATTCAAGTTAGCGGATTAAACATGCTTATTCCATTTTATGGTTTAGGAATGGTTAGGGGAACGAATCCCCTATCGCTAAGGAATAAGGTTTATAAATCAAAATGCAAAATGAAAAATGCAAAATGGCATATCAAAATGTAAAAAACATTTGTGTTTATTAATTCGTATCACGTCACACGTAGCGAGGCTGTGTCAAAATAGACATAGCCTCAATAATTAATAAGATAAGATACTGACTACGATATGATAGAATAGTATTATAACCTAAATAAGAAAGGAGTAAATACCATGTCATATCGTTGCGGAAATAGGGAACAAATGAT
>JBDRDG010000036.1:0-3801 GCA_043821045.1 Candidatus Omnitrophota bacterium
TCAATGCCATGGTCAACGGCGTTTCGTAAAAGATGGATGAGAGGATCGCCCAACTCATCAAGGATAATCCTGTCCAATTCGATTTCGCTGCCTTTAATCTCCAAATCAATATCTTTATCGAGTTCCCTCACAAGATCACGCACAATACGCGGGAAAGCGTCAAGAATATAAGAAATGGGAAGAAGCCTCATCTGCAATATTTCATCCTGCAGGGAAGTTACCAGGCGCTCAATAATAAAAGTTATCTCCGAAAAAGTCTCAAAATCGCGCGTCTGCAGCGTCTGGACCAGACGGCTTTTGGCGATGGAAAGTTCTCCCATGAAATTCATGATTTTATCAAGCCTTTCCACGCGTATCCTCATGCTTTGAATTTTCTTTAAATAAGTCGGCGCTGTCTTTTGGCCATCGGCATCTTGGTTTGAGGGATCGAAAGGATCAACGTCAACTTTTTCTATTTCCAAAACCCGCGTCAGCTCATCCTTAACAATCCGCGAATCCTCCTTTGTCGCCAAAACGATCGAAAAAATGTTATCAAACTCGCCTCTCTTTAACGCTTCCTCGGAAGGCACCAACTTTACTACTTCTCCTATCTGCCTAAGCCGGATGATAACAAGTATCGCCCGCGCCTCTTTCATGACGCAGTCTTTAACAAGCTCAATGGTTATTTTGACCATATCAAAACCTTCTTCCTGCTTACGGTCAAAAAGCTTCTTCTCATAAGGCGATAATTGGAAATTCTCCTCCGTTTGGTGATATTTTTGCTTTACCCCTTTTTCTTCCTCTGTTGTCTTCAAATCCGCGCCGGATAAAATTTTTTCCAATTTATCCATATAAGATTTAATGTCAACGGAAGACTCACGGTTATCATGCAGTTCGTCTAACAAGACACCGATAGTATCTATACAGGAAAAAACAACATCCATTATTTGAGAGGTAAGCTTCTGGGCGCCGCTTCTTAAATTGTCAAAAATATCCTCTATCTTATGACTAAACTCGGCAAGATCACCAAAACCCATGGTGGCAGCCATGCCTTTAAGGGTATGCATTAAGCGAAAAATCTCATTGAGGGCCTCTTGGTTGGAAGGATCTTTCTCTAAGCTTACAAGGAAGGTGTTAATCTGGCTTAAATATTCCTGCGATTCGCCGAAGAATAACTCACGATAATCTCTATCCATTATCCAGACAAATTAAAGATTTCTATTAAGGTTTTATTTAAGATTTTCTTATTACATTAAGAAGAATTTCTAATCCTTCAGCATTAGGGATCAGGAAGAAGTTGCCGGTAAGATGGGTGCTTTCTTCCTTAAAATCTGATTTTATGAGAAGGGCGTATTCCGATACATTGCTTAAATCGATAAGGATATAATCTAACATCGCGCCGGCCATATCTTCTATCAGCTCGGGAACGCGCGGGACTAAACCGCACTGCAAGAACAAAGAAAGGGCGCCTAAGTAAGCGTTTGATAAAATAACACCGATTTCTTTTAAAGCTGAACGTTCCATGTCACTGATAACGCCGCCGTTGTTTTTCCGTTTTTCGGTCATAAGAGACGCTAACGATTTTGCGTCCTTAGGCGAAAAGACAAGCAGGATGATACTGGGAAAATCACCTAACACCCTGGTAACTAAACCAACCACTAATTTCTCTGCGCCACCTATAGCCTCCGGAACATTTTCCACGGGAATAAAAAGAATCTCGGGAACATCCATTTTTATAGTCTTATTAAAAAGCTGCGACAGAGCCGTGGCAGCGTTGCCCGAACAGATACTGCCTATTTCCTTAAGAGCGTCTCTCTCCAAACTATCAAACTTTATCTCTGCCATATATCTTTAAATTTGTAAAAAGATTTCATTAACTTTATCCAATAAATGCTGTGGTTTAAACGGCTTGATGATAAAGGCTTTAACTCCGTACCGGTTAGCTTCGGTAACTAAATGCTCTTCCCCGATAGCTGAGATAACGATAACTTTCGCCTTAGGATCAAATTCGACAATTTCTTTTATCGCTCCTATTCCGTCCAGCTCTTCAATCTTAGGCATGATAATATCCATGGTAATCAAATCCGGCCTTAATTGTTTGTATTTATTGACTGCCTCAAGAGCGGTAGAGGCCTCAGCGCATATATCAAAGCCGGCTTTTTTAAGTATCTCCCTTATATAGTTGCGCATAAAAAGAGCGTCGTCGACGATTAAGGCTTTTTTATTCATATTTATACCTTTTTACAATTATATATACCTTTCGTATAAAATTTAATTCTTCCCTATATATAAAATATTATAACGGTAAAAAAGAATAACTCAAGATTAATCTGCGCGCGCACCGGCGCCCTTTAATCAAAAGGCCCGGAATATATCCCCGCCTTTTAGGTTTATATTAACTGCTACTAGTGTACCGTTTAAGCAGGTTTAAAGCAATAATATTTTTTTGAATCTGATTAGTACCCTCGTATATTTGAGTGATTTTCGCGTCGCGCATAAACTTTTCCACCGGATAATCACGCATATAGCCGTAGCCGCCGAAAATCTGCACGGCGTCGGTGGTAACTTCCATCGCCACATCGGAAGCAAACATTTTTGCCGCCGCGCTCGCCGCCGCCACATCCTTAACATCGCGTTCGATCATTTTCGCGACAGTATAGACCATGGCGCGAGCGGCTTCAATCTTCGTCGCCATATCGGCCAACATCCACTGTATCCCCTGAAAAGAACTTATCGGCTTGCCAAATTGCACACGCGTATGCGCGTAGTTAACCGCCGCCTCAAGAGCCCCCTGAGCAATACCAACAGCTTGCGCGGCGACGCCGGGACGCGAATGGTCAAATGTCTTCAACGTAGAGATAAACCCCAAGCCTTCTTTACCGCCCAAAAGATTAACCGCGGGAACTTTCGCCTGATTAAAAATCAACTCTCGTGTCGAAGAAGCGCGTATGCCTAATTTAGCCTCTTTTTTGCCGAAAGTAAAACCCTTGGTATCTTTATCGACAATAAAAGCGGAAATCCCTCTTGGCCCTTTAGATTTATCCGTAACGGCAATAACCGTGTATATCTGTGCATCACCGCCGTTAGTAATAAAATGTTTGGTGCCGTTAATAATATAAAAATCACCTTCCTTTTTAGCCTGCGTCTTAACATTGGCGGCATCCGAGCCAGCCTCCGGTTCAGTCAAAGCGAAAGCGGCTAGATTTTTTCCCGAGGCGAATAACGACAAATATTTTTTCTTCTGCTCTTTGGTGCCGCACAATAATATCGGTATAATGCCTAGATAGGAAGCGGCAAAGCTTGCCGCTATGCCGCCGTCAACACGGGCAATTTCTTCGGTGGCTATACATAAATCCAAAACGCCTCCGCCGGTGCCGCCATACTCCTGGGGGATGCAAAGACCGAAAAGATCCGACTGCCCTAGAATATTGATTATCTCGAGAGAAAACTCTTCTTTTTCATCCAACTCGCGCGATTTAGGTTTAATTTTAATCTCGGCTATCTCGCGGCAAAGATCTTTTAACAATTTCTGCTCCTCGCTAAATGCATAGTCAAACATCACATCCTCCCTTTCCTATTTTTCATACATATTATCAAAATTATTGAGTTTTAAATAACCAATAACCAAGATACAAACAAATCCCGTACTTTAATAATTTGTTTACAATTAAATCACAACATACAATACACAAATCACAAACAATACACTCCCGCCGCGCGGGATCCCGCTCTATAAAATTAATCAAAGGTGCAGGAAAATCCAAAAACCCAAATCACAAAAATCTTTTGTATATTGTTTATTGGAAATTGTAATTTGTTTGT
>JBDRDG010000037.1:0-5351 GCA_043821045.1 Candidatus Omnitrophota bacterium
ATTGTTTTTGGCGATAGCCCGGACGTTTTACTGGCCGAGCGGCGTTATGGTTTTATCAGCGGCGCCTGTTCGGAGGCAGTAATCAGAACATATGAACTCAGGCATACTGTCTCTGACGCGATAGACAAGGTTTTACTTAACCGGCTTATAGGCCTGCCTATTCTTTTTATCCTGGCTTGGCTTGTTTTTAGATTCACCTTTGCTTTCAGCCGGCCGGCGGCAAATGGTATCCAATCTGCCGTAGAGTTTCTTGGTACATTAATCAGCCGGTTATTGCCGTCTCATAGTTTAATACAGTCATTAATAGTAGATGGAGTGATTGCCGGCCTAGGCGGCGTGTTGGTCTTTGTCCCCACAATATTTTCTTTGTTTTTGGCAATAGCTTTTTTAGAGTATTCCGGTTACATGGCTAGAGCGGCCTTTATTATGGATAGTTTTATGCACAGAATTGGCTTGCACGGCCGTTCCTTTATTCCCATGCTTTTAGGTTTTGGCTGTAACGTCCCGGCGATTATGTCAACACGGACAATAGAAGATAGAAAAGACCGCCTGGTGACTATTTTGGTTAACCCTTTTATAAGCTGCGGAGCAAGACTGCCTGTATACGTTTTGTTTATTGGCGCTTTTTTCCCAGAGACAATGGCCGGTAACGTTTTATTTTCCCTGTATATATTGGGAATATTAATCGCGATTATTCTGGCAAAGATTTTTCGTAAATACATCTTGCCGGGAGAAAGTGTGCCTTTCGTTATGGAATTGCCCCCCTATCGTTTACCGACTCTAAAGGGACTACTTATCCATATGTGGGAAAGAGGTGTGCTTTATCTGAAAAAAGCAGGGACAGTAATCTTTATATCTTGTCTTGTCTTATGGTTTTTGAGTAACTTCCCCCGGGATAACGATTATTCTAAGAATTACAATATCCTTATTGAACAAGCTCAAGGCAGCAAAGAGATAATCGCCGCGTTAAAAACAGAAATTACCGCTGATAAACTGAAAAACAGCTATGCCGGTAAATTAGGTAATTTAATCACCCCTTTTTTTCAACCCTTAGGTTTTGCCGATTGGAAAGTAAGCATGGCTTTACTGGGAGGTTTTGTCGCCAAAGAAGTTATCATCGGCACTTTAAGTACACTTTATGCCGTTGGCGAGGGAGAGGTGAAGTTACAATCATTGCGCCGGATGATTCAGGCTGATCGGCGCGGCGACGGCAGTAAATTATTTACCCCTCTTTCGGCGTATAGTTTTATGATTTTTGTTTTGTTATACCTGCCTTGCGTCGCGGTTCTTGCCGTAATAAGAAAAGAGACTAATTCATGGAAGTGGCCGTTGTTTACCGTTTTTTACACTACTTCTGTCGCTTGGCTGGTGTCTTTCATGTTTTACCAGGGGGGCAGGTTATTAGGTTTAGGTTAACGGCGATTCAAACATAAATAATATTTTAGAATTTAATATATGGGGATAAAGACGAAGCCGCTGCGTGCCGCCTGGGCTACGTTAGTAAGATGGTCAGCAATTTTTTCCAGATTATTTACGTAATCAACATAGACAAGGGCGCTTAAAGGATTGCATTTCCCTTCGCATAATCTCTGGGAGTGATTTGAAAGGTACTCCTTTTGCATTAAATTTATTGCCCCTTCATACTGCATAACGCGGTCATAGACGTTTAAGTCAGCATCTTTCGCTATCCGCAGTGTATCATCAAACATATCTTCGACTTTAGCGTAAAGCGTGCGCATTTCCGCCTGGGCTCGATTGGAAAAGACAAGATTGCCATCGAGTATTTTCTCAACAAGTTCGGTTATATTAACGGCATGGTCGGATATACGCTCAAGGTCGTTGATCGAGTGTAAAAGATGAGGAATTTGTTCGGCGAGTTCCGGCGTGAGCGGTTGTGTCGTTAATTTTGCCAGGTAGAAGGTTATGTCGTCCTGGATGTGGTCTGTCGCATTCTCTTGGGTTTGAACGTGAGCGATTGATTTCTTATCGTTATTAAAGAACCCTTCAATCGCCGTTTCCAGCGTTTTTTTGACCATTTCCGCCATTGCGATTAACTCTCTTTTCGCGCTTTCAACCGCGATTTCAGGCGTAGAAAGTAATTTGTCCTGGAGATACTTTAAGTCGCTTGAGACATAAATGTCTTTGCCGGGGATTATTAACCTAACGAATTTCACCATTGGGGCAAGAATAACCATAAAGATAGCCGCGTTGAAGATATTGAAAAATGTGTGAGCGTTGGCTATGTGGCGGGAAATAGTATCGGTTGTTATTGCGCCGGGAGTGATAAAGTCAATGAATTTAGGATAGACTCCCGCATTAACCAGAATTGCGAAGTATATCGCCCCTAATATATTAAATAGGCTGTGAAAACAGGCAAGTCTCTTGGCTGAAATTGTTCCTCCTATACTGGCTAACCAGGCGGTTATCGTTGTGCCGATATTGTCGCCTAATACGAGATAAAGAGAAGTCGTAAAATCAATTAATCCTGTGCCGGCTAAGGCTAAGACGATACCTATTGAGGCGCTGCTTGACTGAATAGCCATCGTAAATATTACGCCCAGCAGTATAGCCGAAAGCGGTGTATTGCTTAGCTGCACGAAGAAGGACGTTACTGCCGGTATGTCTTTCAGCGGTTTCATCACGCCGGACATGGTTGATAGCCCTAAGAAGACAAGACCGAAGGAGAGTAAAATTTGTCCCCAGAATTGCGTCTTTTTCTTTTTAGGGATAATCATCATCGCTACACCGATGCCGATTGCCGGTAGTGCATAGCTGGAAATTTTAAAAGCGATGATCTGGGCTGTTATTGTTGTGCCGATGTTGGCGCCGATAACCACGCTTGCGCCTTGAAAAAGGCTGATTATACCGGCGTTGATTAAGCCGACGAGCATTACCGTTGTAACGCTGCTGCTTTGGATAAGGCAGGTCACAAAGGCGCCGAGAGCGGTAGCCCTGAACCTGTTTTGGGTAAGAGATCTTAGTACCCGGCGCATTTTAGTGCCGGCGATTTTCTGCAGTCCGTCAGAAAGATATTTCATTCCGAAGACAAACAGCCCTAAACCGCCGATTAATCCGAAGATTATTTCTTTAATCATTATTAGATCGTTCCTGTATTTATATGGTTATATTAAAATAGGATATTTCTTGAACTTTTTAGAGTTATAGTTTACCACAATATCGCCTTTTGTCTAAATAAAAAAATATCCCCTATCGAAGCATGGTTTAGATTATCGTGAAATGTTTTAATCTACGGCATCCTTTCTCTGGGATGGTTGTTAGCGGACGAGGAGGCGGACCTTAATCCTTTTCGCTTTGAAAAATTCTTGGGTGAATTCTTTTGCCTTCTTGTCGTCATACTTCAGGCAGGAAAAAATATTTATATAAGCGGTTTTCCAGAATTCTGAGAAGTGGCCGGTTATTGAGCTCGTTTCAATAAGCTGGACTAAAGAGTAGCCCTTAGTATAGGCCTTTTTTTCTCCGAAGTAAGGGATCAATGTCTTGCCGTATTTCTTCATTTTTATTAAACGGCATAGTTTATCCACATATTCTTGAAGTTTTTCCCTTGAGCCGATTATTTTTACGTCGCACTCCGTAAGATCCATCACCAATTCATATCCATAGATATTTTCTTTCATTTGAGCAACCTCCCTATATATATTGGCAGACAGAGACTCCCTAGGTGTATCCTGGGGTTATAGTAGTTTGTTTTGAAACCCGCGTTGTTATATTTTTTTTCTATTAATTTAATATCGATATTTTCCGGATTCAATTCTTTAGAGGCAATAATAAAGCTGAAAAACCCCCCGATATATGTAGGTATGGCTGCTATCTGTACAGAAACGAAAGGAAATATTTGTTTAACTGATTTATAATTGTTCCTTAGTATGTACGGTTGCAGCATCGTTGAGCCGGTTTGCCGGATCATAATCCCATTGTCAGAGAGTATTTTATATATTTGCTGGTAGAATTTCTTGGAAAAAAGTACTTTCGCCGGTCCAATCGGATCGGACGAATCAATAATAATAACATCAAATTTTTCCTTTGTGCTATTGATGAATTTTGCCCCGTCATTAATGACTAGATTTAAACGGCGGTCATCAAACGCCTTGCCGCATATCCGTTTTAAATATTTTTTGGAGAAATTTACTACCTCTTTATCTATTTCCACGAGGACTACCTTTTTTATCTTGTATTTTAACACTTCACGCAGGATCCCGCCGTCACCGCCGCCGATAATCAGTACATTCTTAGGTTCGGGGTGGAGAAGTAATATGGGGTGGGTCATCATTTCGTGGTAGATAAACTCATCTTTCTCGGTAGTCTGGACTACGCCGTCAAGGATGAGCATTTTCCCGTAACGGCCGGTGCTATGTAACTGCATATCTTGAAACGATGTTTTCTTCTTGTAAATACAGGTGCTTTTAAACCCTACTTTTAAATCGCTGTAAAGATTTTCGTAGAACCACATTAGAACAAACCTCGTTTTATCTCCATCACTTGGACATCTTTAGTTTTGAACCCTTTTGTTAACACCGGTATTGCCCGGTAGGGGTTGACATCGCCGCAGACAAAGATGTCGATAGCGGCGTAGTTGTATTCCGGCCAAGAGTGTATGCTAAGATGCGACTCCTGAATTATTGCTACTCCTGATATGCCGCCCGAAGGGTTGAATTTATGTAATTCTATTTTGATAAGAGTTGCGCCGCAGGTTTTTACGGCGTCTTGGAGGATTTGCCTGATTTTGGGTATAGAGGTGAGGTTTTGTGCATTCCAAAGTTCCACTATAAGATGGACACCAGCGTATTTCACATAACCGTTAGTAGAGCAAAATTCTCTTTTCATCCCCCCTATTCTTGTTTTCCTTTCTTGACCGCATAGATTTTCTAATATATATTAAAACAAAAATTACGCGTTTTGCAAGAAAAAAATTATTTTTTTTCTTCTTCTGGTATAATTGATATAATTAGTGCAGGGTGTTTCCATGGAATATCCTCTGTATTCTACTATTAAAGAGAGGCAGTATGAATTGCTCTGTAGACGCTGCGGAGCATGTTGCGGTGTTTTTGATGATCCCTGTGTCCATCTTAAAAGCCACGGGAAAGACAGCTATTATTGTGATGCTTACCACTCGCGTTTTGGTCCAAGAAAGACCATAGGGGGTAAAGAGTTTAACTGTGTGCCGGTAAGAGAGCTTTTGTCTGCAAGCTGGCCTATGGATTATCTCTGCCCTTATAAAAAATCTTACGAGCGATGAAGGAAGGGTATGTAAATGTCTTAAAACTCCTTGAAAAACAAGGGGTATCTTTTAATACTCCCTCGGTTACTAAAGTCTCTAAAGACAAGAAAGACCC
>JBDRDG010000038.1:0-6240 GCA_043821045.1 Candidatus Omnitrophota bacterium
ACCGGATCATCAATGGCAACGTAATCTTCTATAGCTGCTGGCATTAACGTTAATTGATTGCGGTCACCTTTTATGTATCCCATGTAATAACCTCCTTTTACTAAGGTTATTTTATCATAGATTGGGGCCTAATTTTACGCTGAAATATCAAAGAACGTTGGGCGATTTGACCCGGCCTGTTACAGGTGGGGTATTGCGCGTCGGGATAAAAAGGAGTAAAAACTCTAAACAGACATGCCGGCGGCGCATTTCCCTTCACGCTTTCAGCGGCAAAATAGTTAAATCAAAAAATACAACAAACAAATCACAATACCAAATTTTATCCCGACGCGATACACCTGAGGTCTCTTGCCGCGGATGGAAGCGGGTCGGGACCGCTCCGCGCGTAGCGGATGTAGGAAACCGTGGGCTTTCCATCTTTCCTGTGTTTATTTATATAATGGTGTTGCGGGATCCCTGTATCTCGGGATAGCCCGGGGAGTTTCATTATTTGCCAAAAAGCGAGGGGGAAAATTCTGTTGTATTAGATTCGTTTTAAGCTATAATTTATAATTAAACTCTGCGGCGGGAGCCAATTCTCCTTTATGCCAATGGCCGCACGCTATTTAAAGGAAAAAAGACAGGCTAACCTTAAACTTGCTTATTCCCTGTGGTCTTGCCACAGGGTGACCTTTTGGAGGGAAAGTTTGAAAACCGTAGGTTTTCAAGGTAATATAGTGGGTGATGGCAAATGTACACAAAGGATATCATTGTGCATATCAAATCCACTATCATTTGGTGTTGCCTCTGAAGTATCGCAAGGCTTTGTTGTCAGAAGAAATTACAGAGGAAATGAAGGCAATCGCGTTTGGTGTTCAGGAACGATATGGATTGGAGATAGAACGCTTGGGATGCGATATCAACCACGTGCACATACTGTGCAGTGCCCACCCCAAGTATGCACCCGGGCAACTGGTGGGGCTGTTCAAGAGTATAACCGCACGGGAGTTGTTTCGGCGTTTCCCCGAGATAAAGAAAGACCTATGGGGAGGGGAGTTTTGGACCGACGGATATTATGTGGGAACGGTAGGAGAGCGAGGGAATTGGGCAGTGGTGGAGAAATACATCAAGGAACAAGGCAAAAGCCCGCAAGAAGTACAATTACGCCTTTGGTGAAAAAGGGTTTTCATACCCTGCGCTCTTGGCGCAGGGTGGTTGATTAATTATAAAATTTATTTTCTATGGTTAATAAAAAAATAGTCGATTATGTCGCTGCTTTAGCGCGGATTAACGTAAGCGAAGAAGAGAAAGAACATCTTGCCGGGCAGCTTTCCGATATTTTGGCTTACATCGATAAGTTGAAAGAACTTAATGTCGATGGGGTTGAAACTACGCGCGGCGCGTTCAGCGAGGAAAATATTCTGCGTAAAGATATTGTCGATGACAAGAAACTGTCTGGCTCGATAATGAAAAACGCCCCTTCACAGGAAGAGGGGTGTTTTAAAATACCTCAAGTAATCGAATGAGTAAAGACCTTTTTAAGTTAGGCGCCGCCGATATCGGCCGGGCGATTAAAGAGTCAAAACTTGACCGGCGGGAAGTTTTTTCTTCTTTTTGTGAGAGGATTGATAAGATAGATAAGCAGTTAAAGAGTTTCGTCGAGGTATACGACTACTTTTCCTATCAAGGAAACGATTCTTCTCTCCAAGGAGTTCCCATCGCGGTTAAGGATAACATTTGCCTGGAGGCAAGGAGGATAACCTGCGCTTCGCGTATTTTAAGTTCACATATTTCTGTATATGATGCCACGGTAATAAGGCGGCTTAAGAAGGAAGGTTTGACGATTGTCGGTACCACGAATATGGATGAGTTCGCTTTCGGTTCTTCGACAGAAAATTCATGCTACGGGCCGACAAAAAATCCCTGGGATTTAGAGAGAGTCCCCGGCGGTTCAAGCGGCGGATCTGCCGCGGCAGTCGCGGCGCGCCTTGTGCCGTTTGCTTTAGGTTCTGATACCGGCGGTTCGATAAGACAGCCGGCTTCTTTTTGCGGTGTCGTCGGTTTTAAACCTACTTACGGCCGGGTATCGCGCTTTGGCTTAGTCGCTTTCGGTTCGAGCCTTGATCAAATAGGGCCGATAACGACTAACTTTGTCGATTCCGCGCATCTGCTTAATATTATCTGCGGTTTTGATAAGTATGATTCGACAACATCAAAGAAAAAAGTTCCTGATTTTACAAAGTTTTTGCTGCCGGATATAAAAGGCGTTAAAGTAGGTATCCCAAAAGAGTATTACGGTAAGGGAATAGATCCGCAAGTAAATAGCGCGATTCAAGAGACGATAAATATTTTAAAAAAAGAGGGGGCCCAGATTACGGCGGTTTCTTTGCCGCATACGGAATACGCCGTGGCTACCTATTATATTATCGCCCCTTGTGAAGCCAGTTCGAACCTGCAGCGGTTTGACGGCATAAAATACGGCTTGCGCGAGCCTTCCTCTGATCTTCTGGAGTTGTATAAAAAAACCCGGCAGGAAGGTTTCGGCGATGAAGCTAAACGGCGCATCTTTATCGGCACATATAGTCTTTCCAGCGGTTATTACGACGCCTATTATTTACGGGCTTTAAAGGTACGCACGCTGATAAAAAAGGATTTCGACGATGTTTTTCGTAAAGTTGACGTTATCCTGACACCGACGTCGCCGCTAGCGGCGTTTAAATTGGGAGAAAAGACAAAAGATCCCTTAAGCATGTATCTTTCCGACGCTTTTACAATTTCGGCCAATCTTGCCGGCAATTGCGCCGTGTCTTTTCCCTGCGGTTTTACAAAAGAGAACCTGCCGATTGGCGCCCAGCTTATCGGCCGCGCCTTTGATGAAGGGGCTTTGATAAAGATGGGGTTTTGTTATCAACAAAACAGTGATTATCATAAGAGGATTCCGCCGATAGCGCTGCAATAAAAATAAAGATGAACTACGAAATTATTATTGGCTTAGAGGTGCATGTCCAGCTGTCTACGGCGACAAAAGCTTTTTGCGGCTGTTCAACCAGTTTCGAAAGTTCGCCTAACGAAAACATCTGTCCTGTCTGCTGCGGTTATCCGGGCGTTCTGCCGGTATTTAATCAGAGGGCGTTACAGCTTGCTTTGCGTGTCTGCTTGGCGTTAAATTGCCGAGTGAACCAGCGGATTTATTTTGAAAGAAAGAATTATTTTTACCCTGACCTGCCGAAAAATTATCAAATATCACAGTATAAACTCCCTTTAGGCGAAGACGGGTTTATGACCGTTCCTCCCGGCAAAAAGGTATGGATACAGCGCGTGCATATAGAGGAAGACGCCGGCAAGTTGATACACAAACAGGGTTATTCGCTCATCGACTTAAACCGCACGGGCATTCCTCTTCTTGAGATAGTGACCCTGCCGGATATAAACAGCCCA
The DNA here is from genome assembly GCA_043821045.1 of Candidatus Omnitrophota bacterium. Classification (GTDB taxonomy): domain Bacteria; phylum Omnitrophota; class Gorgyraeia; order Duberdicusellales; family 4484-171; genus JBDRDG01. The sequence goes on from JBDRDG010000038.1 coordinate 3,418, forward strand.
CAGGAAGCGTTTTCATACCTTAATTTCCTCAAACTGACTTTACAGTATATCGATGTTTCCAGCTGCGATATGGAAAAGGGGTATCTTCGCTGTGACGCGAATATTTCCCTGAAAGAAAAAGGCGAAAAAGCCCTGGGGACGAAAGTGGAGTTAAAAAACATGAATTCCTTCCGGGGGGTGAGGGACGCTTTGGAGTATGAAAGCCGGCGCCAGGCGGCATGTTTAGAAAGAAAACAGCCGATCATCCAGGAGACCAGGTTGTGGGATGAGGCAGAGAAAAAGAGCGTTGTTATGCGCGTAAAAGAAGAAGCCCATGATTACCGTTATTTCCCCGAGCCGGACCTGGCTGATTTTGTCGTTGATAAGGCGATGATAGAAAACGAGAAAAAGTCTATAGAGGAACTCCCTCTCGATAAATACGAGCGTTTCAGGAAAGAGTATGGGTTAAGAGACGGCGGTTTAAGTGATGGAGAGATTAACACTTTAATATCTAATAAGTGGCTCGCCAATTTTTTTGAGGCCTCTGTTAAAGAGGCTAAGGGCGATTTTAAAAATGTCGCCAACTGGATTCTCGGCCCATTTTTAGAAATAACAAATTCTTTCGGGGGAGATTACAGTATGGTTTATATCACGCCGACGCGTTTCGCCAAGATAGTCAGCTATTTCGTCGAGGGTAAAATTAATAACCTCGCTGCCAAGCGGGTTTTGGCTATTTGTCTTAAAGACGGCGGCGGCGTCGACGCTGTAATTGAGCGGGAAGGTTTAAGCCAAGTCTCAAGTCATGACGGGCTTTATAGTTATATTGATGAAGCTGTCAGCCAAAATCCCGAAGCGGTCAGTGATTTCCTCCAGGGTAAACGGCAGGCGGTTATGTTTTTGGTCGGCCAGGTGATGAAAAAGTCTAAAGGGAAAGCCAATCCTAAAGTTGCCAAAGAACTCCTTGAGGCGCGCCTTAAAAACCAGGCAAAATGATTTTCATAAAAGATATCTTTATGGCATAATATAGAGGTACGAAATTAAGAAGGAGGGTACAGCGATGAAAAAGTTTATTCCTGTTTTTTTGGTTATCTTTGTTGTTTTTATATCCGCTATGATAGTTGGATTTGCCAAAGCGGAGCAGAAAGAGGATATTTACAAAAATTTAGATTTGTTCGGAGAAGCCCTCGCTATTATTCAGACTAAATATGTCGAAGAGAAATCTTCGCAGGATCTAATCCACGGCGCCCTGGAAGGTCTTCTTATGTCTTTAGATTCTTACAGCCAGTTTCTTGACCCCGAAGGCTATAAGGAACTTTTGGTTGAGACGGAAGGAAAGTTCGGCGGATTGGGGATTGAGATCACCATGCGTGACGGATTGTTGACTATTGTTTCTCCGCTTGAAGACTCGCCGGCATGGTACGCCGGTATTAAAGCCGGTGATATAATCGTCAAGATCGACGGAAAGGTCACCAAAGGCATTACCCTCCATCAGGCGGTCGCGAAACTAAGAGGCAAGCCGGGCACAGAGGTCGTGCTGACCGTTTTGCGGGATGATGAGGATAGAAAGATAGAAGAGGTAAAAATTACCCGGGATATTATAAAAATAAAAGACATAAAAAGGGCGGTAATCCTTGAGAATGGAGTCGGATATATCCGTTTATCGGAATTTCGCGAATCCACCGCTAAAGATTTAGGCAAAGCTTTGAAATCTCTTGATAAACAGGGGATGAAGGCGCTTATTTTGGACCTGCGCAATAATCCGGGAGGGCTGTTAAATTCCGCCACCGACGTAAGTTCATACTTTTTAAAAAACAACGACTTAATCGTTTATACAAAGTCTAAAGACGGCCGCGAAGTAAGATTTGAAGCCAGTTTTACCCCGGAAAAATATCTCGACGCGCCGATGGTTATATTGATAAATAAAGGGAGCGCTTCCGGCAGCGAAATAGTAGCCGCGGCTTTACGGGAAAATAACCGGGCGATACTTCTGGGAGAAAAGAGTTTCGGTAAGGGTTCGGTGCAGACGGTAGTGCCTCTTTCGGACGGTTCGGCAATGCGCCTTACCACGGCAAAATACTACACGCCGTTAGGCACCAGTATTCATGATAAAGGTATAATCCCCGACATTGTGGTTGAGAAAAAAGAGGTTAAGCCGGATAAGGAAGAGGATATTTTTGAAGAAATTAAAGAGGGGGATAAAGAGTTTAATTATAAGCAGGATTATCAAATAGTAAGGGCCTTAGATTTAATCCGCGGGCTGATGATTATGTCTTATTTGCCGAAAGCGGCAGCCGGCGAGAAGAAATAAAAAGTTATTCGGTAATATCCTTGTGAGAAATTAATCATGTATGTTCTGGGAATAGAAACGTCCTGTGATGAGACATCGTGCGCTATCGTGAAAAACAGAATGATTATTTCAAACGCGACGATATCTTCATTGAGGTTTCATAGAAAATACGGCGGGATTATTCCCGAAATCGCCACGAGAAATCATGTTAAAGTAATCGATAAAGTGTTAAGTCTTGCCGTGTCGCGGTCGGGTATAGATTTAAAAAAGTTATCGCTTATCGGCGTGACTTACCGGCCGGGGCTCAAAGGGGCGCTTATGGTGGGGTTGAATTTTGCTAAAGCTCTTTCCTTGGCCTTAGATAAGCCGTTTGCCGCTATTGACCATTTGCGTTCCCATCTTTTCGCGCCCTTTTTAGACAATAATTTAAGAATACCTTTTCCTTTTTTAGGCCTTGTCGTTTCCGGCGGCCATACCGAGCTTATATTGGTTAAAGATTTTAACAAAACGAAAGTTTTGGGCGAGACGCGCGACGACGCTGCCGGAGAAGTTTTTGA
>JBDRDG010000039.1:0-11123 GCA_043821045.1 Candidatus Omnitrophota bacterium
GGGCTGCCACACCTTATACGGACGCTTCTGCCGCCGCAGGAACCAGCGATAACAATAAAAGGCACATAAAGACAAACAAAGCATATAGCTATAAAAACAACTGCGCGGCCGGCCGGATAGTGCTTGTTTAAACCTCTTATCCCCCTCATTTTTTCACCGTCTGCTTTTGGCGCCTGGCAAAACACCATTTAACCCAAAATTCGCGTTAGAAAGCATAACTTTTTACTACCTCATGAAAACTATATGGTTATGAGAGCAACTCGCGAAATAAAAAGCGCGAGCAAATTCTTTAGGTAACCCTGGCCCCGAGGAATTTCACACTGTGAAATTCCCGGGACTTAATCCTTGGAATTTCCCCATAGACTTCGGCTTAGAAAAATCTAGGTTTAAAATATATAATTTACCGCTCTTGCGCCAGGCTAAATTGTCTATTTTTAGTATAACATTTTTCTTACTTCTTTTCGAAGCGGATTTGGCACCCTTCCTACTTCTCTGCCGAGACGGACTGTCCCCTTCCGGTTTAAGATTTCGCTTCGAGATAAGTAATTATATTTCTTCCGCTTTAAATTGACTCTTTTCGGCCCCGCAGACCGGGCATAGCCATGAATCGGGAATATTATAGAAGGGCGTCTCTGGCGCTACGTCAAAATCGGGATCTCCCATTTCCCAATCATAAACATATCCACAAACCAAACATTTATACTCCATTTTTACCCCTTGATCAAGAATCCACGTCCTTAAAAACGCGCCTGTATGCTAGGTAAGCCTATCTGCCGATTACTGTCCTGCTTAATAGTTTGGGGAACGCCTTTCGCCTATGGGTAGGGATGAATAGCTTTTAGGCTTGAAAATTCTCCAAGGAAATACTCGAAACAGGCCGCTCCCGGAAGTGGCATCTTAAAGAAAACTGCGGAGTTTCATTTTAATTTTTTATCCAGCTTCTTTACCTCTCTGTCTATCGCTTTAATCGTGTTAATTAACCCGCCGATTTTCTCGTCTTTACCCCACCTTCCCTTTGGGACTACTGCCAGCTGTTTCCCCAGGTTATAATACACCTTCTCTTTTCTCAATCCCAATGATATCTTCTTTGTGCTGTCAATACTCTTTTCCGACAGTATTTTGATATGTTCCTCTCCCTTATCAATCAAAGATTTTGCTGTTTCTATCGCTTTCTCCAATTCTTTCTTTGTCCTTGGCCACAACTTATTAATAACATCCTTGAACTTATCTTTACCCATACTACCTCCTTTTTTAATTCACAATACGATCAAAAGTTTTAAACCTCCCAAAGTTTATCAACTAATTTCCAGCGACTTTATCTGTCAAATGAATCTCCACCGAATAAAGTCGGTGGTTTAGTTCTTTGATCCTTCGACTTCGCCACTTCGGGGCTTCGCTCAGGATCTCCCGCCATGCGGGATCCCGTTCGATACAATAAATCAAGGTGCGGGAAATTCCTTCGACTCGTCCCTTTGGGACTCTCTCAGGACACGGTCGACTAAGGCATTTTGTGCGCTTGCGCTTCAAAATGCCAAGTCTCATTGATTAAAAATGCGAAAATCCTCAAGTAGACACCTCTTAGGTTTCACTTGAGTCCTGTCTTGTCATTTTGCCCTTTAATCTTCGACTGCTGATTATTTTATCTATCCTAAATATCTTGAACACCATAAATTCTACCACACATACAGCGATTGTAAATCAAAACTAATCTGGCCCCCGGAAAGGGATAATAATCAGCCGATGCAAGAAAACCGCTGATAACACGACCCGTCTAAAGGTGAGGTCTTTTCTTATCAAGAGATCTTGCCAAAAGAAAAAAGAGGTCGGAAAGATGGTTAAGATAAATAAGGATATGCTTATTATTAATCCTGCCTTTTCTAAACAATTTAACGGCCACCCGCTCAAGCCTTCTGGCAATAGGCATGGCAACATCGAAAAGGCTGGAAAGGAGAGTAGCGCCGGGGAAAACAAGACAAACCATAAAATACACCTTGCTTGTAGAAATTCATGGTTTCGATAACATCAACCCAATCGGTATCTATCGGCGTTAGGTTCTTACGTGTTAAATATAAGATATTCTTGATAATACGCGAATTGTGGTGGTGGGGGGATAATTACAGGTTTGAACCCTTATGATGCAAAAAACTATTCTCATAGTGAAGAGAATTCTCTTCACTATGAGAATAGATTATATGCACTAGGTAGGTTTATTATTCATCGAGCCAATCGTAGAAATTAGGCTGATCTTCGCTGATTACGCCGTAGAAGAAAGCATCCGGTGCTTGCTCGATTCCGCCAGTAGCTGCTGCGATAAGGTCATCGCCGATATTGTCTTCATCTACTGCCGAATAAAGTTCGCCATCAGCATCAAGTTCAGCTACACTCTTCGGCTCAGCCATGAGGCCGGCTCCAATATTGTCCTCATCTACCACACTGTAGAAATCGGCATCAGGCCCTACCGCCCAAGCTTTTGCCGCATATCCCGCTGCCAATCCTAATGCAATCGCAAGTGCCAAACTTACAGCCACGAAAGATCTTTTCTCCATCTTCCATCCCTCCTCTTGTTTTTAACTTCTCGTATTTTATGCCCGGGTATCTCCCGATATAAATATACCGAAGTTAATTATACGCAAATTTTTATTTTTGTCAAATAGTTGTATATTTTTTATATTGCCGGCAAAAGAAACCTTTGTCTCTAGTGATATACTATACCATATATTTGCCAAGAAATCAAGGCCGGCCGCTTCTTTTTTATCTAAAAAAACTAAGTAAATTACTGCCTTTTTTCACTTCGCTGAGGAAGGTTTTCCTCTATTTTTATATAATGTTCCCGCCTCTTTACGTAAAGAAAATTCGACATAGCCAGCCAATATCTCCTGCATTTTAACCGGCGGGACGACAGCGAAATAATTAGAAATAATAACGTGGGCAATCTCATGGCCAATCATTTCCACGCTAAAATCGGAAAATGATATGTATATAGTGTTATGAGAATGCCTATACACAGCCGGCGCGTCTGGTTTATAATGTTTATCGCTGTAATCGCGGAAAGCTACCTTATGCATACTTTTTATGTCCGGACACAACTTTATTGTCCCGTGATAACTGTACAGATGCATATCAAGGATATCACAGGCCTTTAAAAACAACGCGTCCACTCCCTGCGAGATTATATCTTCGATATCTTTAGCCTCTTTTAATAACAGGTCCACGTGATGAAGAGATTTAGCGTTAAGCTTTCCGGCGAATTCTGTCAGGTTACAGCCGGGATAAATCTTGATAGTAAAATATTGGCCCTCTATATCTTTGCTTTGACAAAAAGCATAAGGTAAAAAACAAAAAGTTATTAAAATAAAAAAGAATAGCTTAGAAAATATTCCTTTACCGCGGCTCATATATTAAAAGAATTAACTATATCTTTTATCCGTTTTAATTTCTCGGCAAAAAGCTGGCTGTTAAGCGAGATTTTCTCCGGAGAAGAATCGGCCTGCGACAATTCTTCCTTAAGCATTTTTATCTTTCCTCTTAAAAAATCACCCATTTTCGACAATGAATCGGAGAGGCTCTTGAGTTGATCATCCGTCCGTATATTGAAATTAACATTTAAATTGCCCTGGGCTATACGCTCTATTTCATTTTTAAACCGATATAACGGTCCGGCAATCTTATGGGACATAAAAAGAACAAAAGCGATAACGGAAGCCGCGGAGAATATCGTGACTATAATGACCGTCTGGACTATAACGGGAAGGATAAAATCAGAGGTAGTCTTAACAGTAACACGGGTATTCTCTATAGCGACAGTAGTCGAATTCCTCAAAAGAATAAATAAAACAATCCCTATGATTATTGAAGCGGCAATTACTATAGCGCAGAATCTCAATATGAACTTTGCCTGGAATTTTCTGTCGATAAAATAACGGCTGCGGTTATTTGCCTTTCCCATATTACCCTCCTATTCTAAATTTAACAATTTATAATTTATCTCTACCTTTGCTTTATTAAGAGAATCCATCCACTCTTTTAATGCCGCTTCCTGGTTATATCTAAAAACGAGCAGTTTTACCTGGTCGTAAACTTCTGTAAGTTCCTTATCGGGAAAAGTCTCTTTGTGTTCTTGGTAAAATTCTTTTACATCGGTCTCATTAACTCTTATGCCTAATGACAACTCTTTAATCTTCCTGTCAATAATCAACTTAAGCAGGGCCTGTTCCCAAAAAGACTGGATGCTTTCAAGGAAATCGCCGTCTTTATCCAAACCAACTCTTTCTGCCTCTTTAAGAAGCAATTTACGCTGGAGGAAAGCTTCGAGGAACTCCCGCCGCGCCTCTTTTTTAGGGTTCTGGCCGTATATTGATTTTCTAAAAGCGTCTTCAAACTCTTGTCTGCTTATTTTTAAATCGCCGATAACGATCACTTTTTCCTTTTCCTGGGCACAAGATAGGACAAAAAGGATAATGCCCCCTAACAGGAAAAATTTTATCTTGCTCATATACTTCCTCCTCTTAACTATATTGGTTCCGCACTTTATATATTTTTATCTGTCTAACCTCTGGCCGAATATACCTATTTGACTTTAAACTTGCTGACTAATTCCTGCAATTGATTTACTATAGCAGATAATTCACCCGTATTCGCGACTAACCCTTTCATAGTCCCGGACATATGTTCGGTTGACTTCGATACATCCTTGGTTAAAGAGAAATTCGTCCGGGCAATCTCATTTACCTGCAAGATTGAAGAAGAAGCTTTCTCTGCCTCTTGGATCTGTTCAGGGATTAAACGCAGGATGGATTCTGCCATGTTTTTTGCCAGCATAGTAGCTTCAACTATTTTTTCCTGAAGATAAGAGGTATTTTGAGCGATATTCTTGCCTTTCTCACTTTCATCTTTACCGCTTGTGATCAAATTCTTCACATTATTAACATTTGTCTGCACCTCTCCAACAAGATTAGCTATTGCGTTGGCAGAACTGCTTGACCCTTCAGCCAGCTTTCTAACTTCCCCGGCAACAACGGCAAAGCCCCGGCCGGCATCACCGGCCCTGGCGGCTTCAATTGCCGCGTTCAAAGCTAACAGGTTGGTTTGGTCAGCAAAAGAGTTTATCATATCAACGATTTCAAATATCCTCTTGGATTTTTCGCCTAATTCACCGACAGCAAAGGCTGATTTATCTATCATCTCCGCAACCAAATCTATTTTTTCTACCAATTCTTGATTCGACTTTCTCCCTTCGCCGGCGAGTTCAGCCGTGCTCCCTACAGAACTGCTTGCCCGATCAGCGTTTTGGGCGACCTCTCTAAGAGAACCTGTCAGATCCTTGATAACTTTAGACGCATCCTCAATCCTGGATACTTGAGCAGCTGCCCCTTTGGATACTTCAGCCATAGAACTATCTACTTCTTGAATCCTTTCATTCATTTTTTCAAATAAACCGAGGAAATCTTTTGCGCTTGCGTCAATCTTAAAAGCGGAATTACGGATAACTTTTATAATATTGGAAAGCTTATCTAAAAAGCGGTCAAAAGAAACACTCAGCATTCCCAATTCATCCTTACCTTTTATATTAAGACGAACAGTTAAATCGCCTTGGCTGCCGGATAGATTCATCGTTTCAACTATTGAAGATATATTCCGGACAATAAACATCGACAATACCCCCGCCAGGATAAAACCGATAAAAATAACAATGATAGAAACCACACCGATAATTCCCCGGCTGGTAGCTACAAGCGTCCTTGCCGTCTGACCGGCAGCTAAAGCCTGTTTTTCTATCTCTTTTACTGTCTGCGACGATAAACTACTAACTTTTTTCATGATCTGCGTGACTCTGCTGGCAATTTCCTGAGCCTCTTCGCGGCTAGCCAACAAACTCCGCTTTGATTCTAATACGCCTTCCCGCCCCATCGCCATTGTTTTAATCTTATCAAAATAACCAGTTACCTGATTAAATTTATTTTTATCCTGAGATATCTTTTTTAGAGAGGCGATCTCACCTTCAATGGAGAAAAACGTCGATTTCAGCCTATCCTGATAGAGAGGGATGAAATCGAGATTAACCTCTGCGATAATTTGATTAATAATTGCCGCCGCGACATAAAACTCTCCTTTCAATGAAAGCCAGACGATAGTTGAAGAAAATGTTTCACCTAAAAACTCCCGCGCGTTACTCTTAAGCTGAAAAAAACTTTTATTGGCGGTATCTATAGCCTGGTTCGCCTTCTCTGTGCCAAGATAAACATCAAACTCGTAATTATCTATCAAACTAGTTATATTTTCGGAGACTTTTTCTTCTATAGGAATCAACCTCTGGCTTTTCATATCCCTTAACTTCTTAGTCAAAGCAACGGCATCTCTATCTGGGGATAAAAACTCCCCGACGGTTTCCATAATGCCTTTTTTAGATAACACAATATTTTTATAATCGGATATATCCCCTGACAATTCAGTTAATACCTCTCTGTCAACATCCTTTTCTCCTTCAATAATCTTTAATATCTCCTCCATCCTAACGAAAATGCTAAGAATCTTGTCTTCATAAACAGTTAAACTTTTTATATCCCCGGGATGATGCGCCCCGTCATGAATCATTTTCTCGACCTGTCCGTTCACCTCCTGAAAGTTACCTTTTAAGGTGAGAAATCCTTTTATCACGGGAAAATACTTTTCGATCAGAAGTTTATAACTATCGGCAATGGTCGTAATGGAAGAACCCGACCGATCAACCGCTTCTTGGGTATTATCTCTTGATAGGGTGACATTAAATATAATATTGTCTACTTCTCCCGCAATAAAATTAGTGACTTCCTCCAATAAATCATTGACTGCTTCACGGGATTTTTCATTACGTTCTGCCAATTTTATTACGCCGGCCACATTGCTCGACACTGAATCTCTCTCCTTAACAATAGTTTTGACGCTTTGTTTAAGCTCATTTATTTGCTTCGCGATTTCCCCCTCTTTTCCGAACTCCTTGCCAAGCAAGCCGGATATCTCTTCAATCCTTTTCAAAGAAGAGTTAATATCATCGGACAACCTATCTACTTCCGTCAAACCCCTCACATGGATAAACGATTTAAAACTATTGTCAATCCTTGCGGTCAAAACATCTAATTCTTTGGAAGCTAACGAGGCAGGAAATAAACTGTCGGTAACCGTAAAAACACTGCGGTTTATCTTGCTCACAGATACTAAACCGACAACACCAATCATTAACCCTAAGGATACGATCGCCATAAATGCGAGGATTAATTTTAAGCGGATAGAAATCTTCATATTCTTATTCTATGCATTCTTAATTCCCCTGTTCTAAAAACAGGTTCTGTCAAGATTGTATAAGTCTAAATCGCCAATAATCAAGATACAAGATACAAACAAATCTCAATATCCAATAACCGATTCCCAAACATTATCAGATTTCTTAATCATTTTGTTTGGTTATTTCATATCCTCCCCTCGGCATGAGGAAATAATCCATTAAAATAAATGCTTTTTCCGATATTGTTCATAAAACTTTTGACAGTATCTAAAAACAGTCCGCACAAACAATAATTGTTTATAGCGTAATATACTAAACGTTACTTATTAGTTCTTATATTCTCAAAACCGCCTTTACTAATTGCTGTCAGATGAATATCATCCATACCTTGATGGTCATCTTGAGAAAAAGACAGGACGACTCCTCCTAAATCAAATACCTTCTTTTTCTCCATAGTCGAGATTAAACCTTCCCGCGTAATCTCACGGCCGCAGGCTTTAATCGCTTCCACAAAAAACTTGGCGACAATAAAACCTTCTAAGCTAACAAAACCGGCGGCATTTGGTGACGCGTATTTTTCAAGTAAGGCTTGATACTCCTTGATCAAAGGGTTAGAAGAATCCCAAGGGAAAGGCACAACTTGCGAAATAATCACTCCTTCACCGGCATCGGCAAGCTCTATCGATAAAGCCTCACTGCCCACAAAAGAAACATTACAAAAGGCGACATTTTCCATGCCAATCTTTTTGGCAAGTTTAATAAATTCAGCACAGGGAGCGTAGGCTCCGATCATAATTACGGCCTCCGGGGCTCCTCTTTTTACTTGCATAAGTCCGCCTTTTACGGCCAGAGTATTTCTCGTATAGGTCCCTTGGCTTACTAGAATCATACCTCTCTTATTCAATGCTTTCTCTGTCCCTTCTAAACCGGCCCGGCCGTAAGAGTCGTCCTGATAAAAACAGGCTATTCTTTTAATTCCTAGATTATCAACTAAATACTTCGCTAATTCCTCAGTTTCATCGTAATAACTCCCCCTTATATTAATCACATAATGCTTAACAGGATTCCTTAAAAACTCGGCGCCCGTAAACGGGCCGATGTAAGGAATTTTTTCTTCTTCGGCAATAGGAACTGCCGCATTGGAAGTGGGTGTTCCCACATAACCGATCAAGGCAAAAACGCCGTCGCTGATAAGCTTTCTAGTCTGATCGACGCACCTTAAAGGTTCATACCCGTCGTCATAGCTGATAAGACGGACTTTCCTTCCATTTATTCCGCCGAGATCATTTATATATCTAAAATAAACCTCCATGCCGAATTTCATCGCTTTTCCCAAAGCTTCAGCCGGACCAGTTACGGCCGCCGACTGACCAACGATTACCTCATTATCAGAAATACCGACTTCAGCATAACTTATTTCGGCGATAAGAAAAACAACCAAGACCACAATACATCCTCTTAACGTTATCATATTTCCTCCTTCACGACCTTTTGGCATTGTCAAAAATATCTTTCTTTATGGAGCCCCGCGTGCATGCACGTGGTACCTACCATTTTAACGGGATTCCTTACCACGTTAGTACGTGGGGCGGAATCCCGATGACAGAAACCCTGAATAATATACAGGTGATTTTTCCCTGCAGGGTTCCTTGGTATGAAGCAGTTATTCAAAGGTTTTATTCCTTACTCCACACCAAGAAACCGCCATTCATCCACGGGCATGCCCGTGGTCTTCTGGCATCGGGATAAAACTCTGGACTGTGTAATGTTTTATGTGCTTTGTGTTATGTAAATATCAACACAACACATTACACTTAAAACATAAAACAATCTTTTCGCATTACACAATTAGAGCATCCCACCCTTTGATGGAATTTATATTTTGTTATCTATCCTTATTTTCTCTACATTACCACTTTATGTCAATTAATTTAAAAAACTAATCCTGGTTCAAAACGATATTTACTTCTTTTGTATGCAAAACAGTATTATGCACAGGGCAGTTTTTGATAAAGCGCAAGAAAACATCTTTCTTATCCCGCAGCTGAGCGTCAGTAAAAAGATTTATTTTTATATTAACCAAACGCGTTGGCGTATCGCTTGACAACTCCGCATCAACCGATATTTTAAGGATTTTGAATTCAATCTCATGACGCCTCAAATATCTTTCGGCATAAACGCCCAAACAGCCTCCTAAAGAAGAAATAAACAATTCCAGAGAATTGGGGCCTAAAGCCACCTTATTTTCTTTCTTCTTATCTATATGGAAAGCTACTTCTGTAGGGGTAGTTTTCACTTCAAAAAGATCATCACCGGCAAATCTTATATCAGCCCTGACTTGCATAGAACCACCTCCTTAATAACTAGCGTATAGCGTTTAGCGTATCGTAAATACGAGTTACTAATATTAACTATGTCCTAAACACTATCCGCTACACGCGAGATGCTATTTTTAGTATGCGCTAAACGCTATACGCTAATATATGCTATGCATTTATTATAAACCGCTTAACTTATAAAGACAAATTATTCGTCACTGAAAACCAGTTGACTTCTTTTAATCTAGATTTAAAATGAAGCTCCGGGGGCTATCCCGGAATACCGGGATCCCGTAACAGAATTACGAATACAAGAAAATGGGAAAGCCCACGGTTTCCTATATCCGCTACGCGCGAAGCAGCTTGTCCCGAGGAAGACTCGGGACAATCCCGACCACGCTTCCATCCGCGGTCTCTTGTCCTGAGTATTTCCGAAGGATAAGACCTCAGGTGTATCGCGCCGGGACAAATAAGACATAATGAGCCTGATTGTTCCTTTTGACCCTTGGAAAAATAATCTCTGCAGCTGCCCGGCGAAATACAGCCTTTCGGCTTATACCGGCTGCGACCACTTCTGTCTTTACTGTTACGCTTCCTCTTACATAAAGAATTTTCACTCTCCCCGCCCCAAGAAAGAATTCCTAAGGCGGCTGGAAAAAGATATTAAAAAAATTCCTCCTAACTCCTCGATAACTATTGCCAACTCTTCCGATCCTTATCTGCCCTTGGAAAAAGAGTTAAAATTAACCCGCGCCGCTTTGAAAATAATACGGAGCCAAAAGATACAACTAATGATTGTTACTAAATCATCTCTGGTTTTAAGAGATATCGATATATTATGCGATATTAAACTGGCGGTGATAAGCTTATCGTTTACAACTCTCGATACGGCCTTAGCGAAGAGGCTGGAACCTTTCGCTTCCACTCCCATGGATAAGCTAAAAACGATAGAGAAACTTTCCAAAAAACTCCCTGTAATCTGCCGTCTTGATCCTTTAATCTATCCGTTAAACACAGACAAAATCAGAAAAATAGTAAAAGAATTTAAAAAAAGAGGGGTAAAACAAATTATTACTTCTACCTATAAAGCGAAACCGGATAATTTAAAAAGAATGTTTGCCGGTTTCCCTGAATATAAACGAATATGGTACAAACTATATATTGAAAAAGGCGGAAGATTTGGCCGCTATATTTACCTGCCAGAAGAGTTGCGGAGAAAATTGATTGAAGAAGTAAGGCAAGAATGCCTAAAAGAAAACATCGATTTTTCCACCTGCCGCGAAGGCTTCAGCCGTTTAAACACAAAAAGCTGCGACGGCTCCTCCTTCCTTAAAGATACTGTGTAATGAATCCACTCCCCGGGCTAAACAGGCCGGGTCAAATCGCCCAACGTTCTTTGATATTTTAGCGTAAAATTAGGCCCCAATCTATGATAAAATAACCTTAGTAAAAGGAGGTTATTACATGGGATACATAAAAGGTGACCGCAATCAATTAACGTTAATGCCAGCAGCTATAGAAGATTACGTTGCCATTGATGATCCGGT
>JBDRDG010000040.1:0-7848 GCA_043821045.1 Candidatus Omnitrophota bacterium
AGCGTAAAATTAGGCCCCAATCTATGATAAAATAACCTTAGTAAAAGGAGGTTATTACATGGGATACATAAAAGGTGACCGCAATCAATTAACGTTAATGCCAGCAGCTATAGAAGATTACGTTGCCATTGATGATCCGGTTCGTGCCTACGATGCGTTTATCGACACATTGGATTTTGCGCAGTTAGGAATTAAACGAGACGATAATCAATCAGGAGCGAATTCCTATTGGCCAAAAGCCATGCTCAAACTGCTCGTTTACGGCTATAGCTACGGTATCCGGAGTTCACGTAAATTAGAAAGAGCGTGTTATCATAATTTATCGTTCATCTGGTTGACCGAGGGAATAAAACCTGATTACCGGACAATTGCCAGATTCAGAATCGACAATAAAGGAACAGTTAAAAACATACTGAAACAAAGCGTACGTATGTGTCTAAGATTGGATTTGATTGAAGGCAACACCTTGTTTATAGATGGCACAAAAATCAAAGCCAATGCTGCTTTACGTAATACCTGGACACAAAAAGATTGCCAGGAATATATGGAAAAAATATCAAAGAACATTGAGAAAATCTTAGATGAATGTGATCGCGTTGACAACAATGAAGCAGAAGCTGGTTCACTGGTAAAACTCAAAGAAGAACTACAAGACAAAGAAGCTTTGAAAGCTACAATAAAAAAGATAACAACCGACTTACAAAAAAACGAAAAAACATATATAAACACAACTGATTCTGACAGCATCAAGAGCAAAAGTGATCGTGGAGTAAAGATGTATCATAACTGCCAAATCACTGTTGACGAGAAAAACGGACTTATCGTTAATGCTGATGTTGTCGGCAAAGATAATGACGCCAATCAACTCAGCGTTCAGACCAAGCAGGCGCAGGAAGTTTTAGAAAAACCGCCGAAAACTATCTATGCCGATTCCGGATACTATGGCCTTAACGATTTGGGAAAGCTCGATTCTTCGATGACTGTCATTGTGCCGGCACAAAATCAGATAACCAAGGAACGGACACCGGAAAAGACGAAGCCATTTCCTAAAGAGCAGTTTCGCTATGATGACAAGCAGGATTGTTATCTCTGTCCGGAGAATAAAAAATTACAGCGTACGGATTTAACAATCCCCGATAGGCCCAATGCTATAATATACAAAGCGCAAGGGAAAGAGCGCAAAGGTTGTAAACACTTTGGCACATGTACGACTTCAAAAATCGGCCGCAAAATTATCCGGCAAAAGGATGAAGCATTGATGCGACGGTTAGCAAAGACATACCTCAGTGATGTAGGCCAGAAAGTATATAAACTTCGCAAACAGAAAGTAGAGTTGCCGTTTGCCCATTTTAAACAGAACATGAACATACGTCAGCTTCTCTTGTGCGGGGTAGAAAAAGTAAACGCTGAGTTAAACCTATGTGCTATAGGCTATAACTTAACTCGCATGATAGGATTACTGGGTGTTCACCGGTTAAAAGAAGCGTTCAATACCGTTTAAATCTATCGCGCGGTGTGCGCCTTGATATATTTTCACGACCGAGCAGTTCTAAATTTATTTATTACACCTTTTTGTCAAAGAACGCGTGTTAATATGACCCGGCCTGTAAGGGCGGAGATGGAGCGGGGACGCGATACGAAGTATTGCGGTCGAGACAAGCTGTTTTGCCCAAGCCCGTAAGAAAAGATACTGCGGCTGTCCTTCGACATGCTCAGGATGGTTTGGTTATTCAATATGTTCAAGAGTGCGTCTTTAAGGAGTTTAAACTCTTCGAAAGATGGTGAGTGGAGTCGAACCATGAGGCCGCAGAGCTTCATTTCTAAAAGGCATATTACTTCATCTTTCCTTTTACGACGAGGAATATGGTTTTAAGAAGCTGAACCTCACTCTTAGTAAGGTGCGTACGCAGAAAAATCCTCCGGAGAGAAACCACGGCGGAGTTTATAATCATCCTGTCGCTTTGGGTTTTTTTTATTACATCTTCAATGAAGACAAAAAGGCTTTCGATATCTTTCTTCTTTGCTAAATCGATTCTGTCAACATCCTTTACATTTTCCAAATATTCAAAAATCTTATGACAGACAATCGCGCAGGCTGCCGATAAATTGTAGGAAGGAAACTTAGCTTCAGCCGGCAGGTAGAATACGCTGTCGCAAAACTTAAGGTCTTCTTTTGACAGGCCGAAATTCTCCCCCCCGAAAACTATTCTGACCTTCCTTCTTTTTGCCTGAGAGGCAATCAGCGGCAGGATATGGTTAAAGTTATATATGTGCTGGTAAGCCCTCCTTCTGCGTGTCGCGCCAAAAACAAAGGCTGAATCGCTGATGGCTGACTCCAAATCAGTAAATATCTTGGCGCCGGAAAGAATGTCTCCGGCCCGCCTGGCTACTTCAAATGATTTTTTAGTAAGATTGGGGTTTACTAAATAAAGATTGGAAAAAGAGGTGTTTTTTAAAATACGGGCGCAGAGGCCAATGTTTTCGGGAACCTGAGGAGAAACCAATACAATACCTATATTGTCGAGGATAGCGGTGTTATAAATAATTGATATTAACGCCTTTCTTTTTCAAATACTCAAGCATCCGTTCCAGCTCTTTCTTCCTCCCTTTAAAACATACTATAGCCCACCCCATCTCGGTAGAAAAAGACGCTTCCTTAATGCTTGGAATGACATCAAAATTCTTAATTATATGATAGAAGATCGGTGTATCTTTCAGATCGCCGGGAATCGTAAGTTCAATATTAATTATCGCCATGAGTTTACTCCTTAGGTTTGCCGAAAATATGTTTTTACTTTGTAAACTATAGACTGGCCGTTCCTGACTATTATTTTATCAAAATACTATTTGTCTGTAAATATGATTTTCCCTGCCAGTAGAATTCTAATGAGTTTAAAATCAAAATGCAAGCGTCAAAAATCAAAATGACATATCAAAATGTAAAAACATTTGTTTTCATTAACCCCGAATCACGTTGCACGTCGCACGTAAGTAATTTATTGAAAAACTACGCCTAGTTGCGACTTGATATGTCCTGTCTGATAAGTGTTGCGTGATACGTATCCTTTTTTGAATTTTTCTATGTCATTTTGCATTTTTCATTTTGCGCTTTGAATTTATTCCGCTATCTCTTGTTATTCCACCCAGGCAGATAATATTATCCTCACAGGAACATTGTTCCTGCGCAGAACAATCGCGCCCACCTCGAGTCTACCCTTATACTCGGCGGGATTTAAATTGACCTTGATAAAATTTCGCCCATTTTCTTTACCCGCGCTCAAAGAAAGGCAGTCACATAAAGGAACCAAAGATATTACTTCTCCCTCAACGGGAATCGTCCGCTCGATAACTTCCCCAGGTGGTATCCGGCCAAAATCGATTTCTAAAATGTTTTCCGAGCCGGAGGAAAAAGACAAAAGAGAGCCGGCCAAGATAAAAAGGAAGATTATCCGAACCATAACATAATTATACCGAGAATCAGGAAAAAAACGGCCATAAGTATTTTTATCTTACCAAGGTTATTTTTTAAAAACATATTAAACTGCTTAGATGAAACGCCGATTAAAGAAAGAATAAAAATAACGATTAAAGGGAGGACAAACATCAGGTTATAAACGACCAAATAGATAAACGCCTTAAGGCGCGACGGCGAAGTTTTTATGACAAAGATAATTATCGGAAGGTAAATCTGACCGGTACATGCCGCTTCCAGGAGAGACACGGCAAACCCGACGAAAAAAGATATCAGGCACAACTCAATTACCCGCTTATATCTTTTCTGCCGTAAGCCCGAGCCAATAACAAGATTGATCCGTTTCTTTAAGAAATTGGGAAGCTGCAATATCATCCCGTCTGTCTCTTTTGTTCTCTTGTAACGGAGATAATCATAAAAAGAAAAGCCGGCCAAAAAAAGGCAGAAGGCGCCGATAAGATAGTAAAAAGCCTTCATGAGAAAATAAAAATGGCGCATGGAGTAAAGCACGCCGAAAAGACCGAAGCCGAGAAGAATATAGGTTATAAAAACACTTAAAACATAGAATGTGCCCACGTAGATAATTTCCTGTTTGTTGTAGCCGTAGACGCTTAAGAAAGATATGAAGAAAACAATCACGGCGAAGGCGCAAGGGTTTATGCCGTCGACGAGGCCGCCGCTTATTATCGTAAGTAAAGACATGTTCTTAAAAACCTCGACGAGGTTCTTCGTCCGCAGCGATTTTAAGAATGCCGGCAGGATAGATTCCCGTTTAGAATATTTCTCGATCAGAAGCTCAAAGTTATCTTCTATATCTTTACGCCCGACAACAAAATCGTTACCGATAAAAATCGAAGGCACCGAGGCCTTATCAACATTGTACTGTTCAGCGAGAGAAACAAACAAAACTAAGTTGGCCTGTTCTTTGGTGTTATAAATCTTTATCTCAATTTTATCCTTGTATTTATCCAGTATTTTCGGCAAGAACTCGTTCTTAAGTTTAATACACGAGCCGCAGGAGGGAGAATAAAACAATAACACCTCTATTTTGCCGCCGGTGGCCGCCCATAGACTGCCTGCCGTCAGAACAGAGCTCATAAATAAAAGGAAAAACACCCTGTAAATTTTTAACTTCATAATACCGCCTCTTTTTAACCCAGATTTTTCTAAGCCGAAGGCTATGAGAAATCTGCCGGGATACCCTTACGGGCAGGCTGCGCTCGGGCCGACCCCAAGTTTTCCCTCCCTCATATATTATAAAATTTGCTTTGAAGAATAAATCCTTCCGCTCTTATTTCTTTCATACGCCTCTTGGCCGTATCACTTACTCACCAATCTCATCAGGCAAGGCCCCAGAGTAAAACCTCAATTAAAGATTATACCAAAAAAATGTTGCTGAAAAAAATATAAAATATACAATATACTTACCTGTAATATTTTCGAAATCGAGCCCACGTGTATGTGCGTGGTCTTCTGACATCGGGATAAACCATGATTTACAGATTTATCGATGATAAAGGGACATTTACTGTTGCTAATCCGCACAAAGTCTCTTGTCTTTATTTTCCCCTCACAAACCGCTCCGGCAGCCTGTTAAGTTCGATAAGCCCGCGTCTTTCCGGCGACATAAAAAAGGATAATGAACATTTCCTTACGCCGCCGGCAAGCATCGAAGAGATAAAACATAACTATCTTTGCCGGCGAGATTTCTTCCTGAAAATTTTAGGCAAGAAAAATGAAATGATCCGCCTCTCCCAAAGCAGCGAAAGCGATCTGGAAGCCGGTATCCTATACCATAAACTGTTCAAAAAATACCGGGGATTAAACGCCGAAATAACCAGTTTTATTCCCTACGATCTGGATGTTGAGGTGATGTGGATAAAAATAAAGAATACGCGCGCCTCAAGCTTGGAATTCGTCCCCACATCGTTTATCCCTCTTTATGGCAGAAGCGAACAAAATTTAAGAGACCACCGCCACGTCACCTCCCTTCTTAACCGTATTTATCTTAAAAAATACGGCATTGTTTTAAAGCCGACAATGTCCTTTAACGAAAGGGGACACGGGATAAATCATACCAACTATTTTGTTTTAGGCTATAACTATAAAGGTGCCGCGATAGCGCCGCTTGGCCAGTTTCCTACCCTGTCTTCCTTTTGCGGTGAAGAAGGAAACGTTGTCTTGCCGGAAACGGTTGCAAAAAACCTCCCCCCCCTGCGAAAGAAGAATCCGCGGATGGACGGGAAAGAGAGCTGTGCCGCTTTCCGTTTTGCCAGGGAAAAATTAAATAAAAATCAAGAGGCCGATTATGTTTTGATCATGGGAATAACAAACAATGCCGGCGATATACAGCGCGTATTCGCGAAACTAAACAGCCCTGCTAAAATATGCGCTTATTTAGAAAAGACAAAACAGTACTGGCAAAAGACATCTTCTCATCTTGTCTTTGACTTCCACGACCGCGATCGTAACGGCTGGCTCAAATGGGTCATTTTCCAGCCTCTCTTACGCAAACTATTCGGCTGTTCTTTCCTTCCCCACTTTGATTACGGAAAAGGCGGCCGCGGCTGGCGCGACCTCTGGCAGGACGCTTTACACCTTATCTTCATTGAACCGGCGGCGACAAGAAATCTGATCATAAAGAGTTTGCGCGGCGTGCGCGTTGACGGATCCAACGCCACGATCATCACAAAAGATAACGATTTTATCGCTGATCGCAACCGCATATCCCGCGTATGGATGGACCATGGCATCTGGCCTTACCTTACCCTAAAAGAATACATTCACAACAGCGGCGACATAAACATTCTCCTGGAAGAAACAACATACTTTCGCGACCATCTCTTAAAACGCGCCAAAGAACACGACGAAAGTTTTAACCAGAAAGGGTTTTGCTTAAAGACAAATAGAAACAAAATATATAGAGGCAGTCTCTTAGAACATATCCTGATACAAAGCCTGGTCCAGTTTTTTAACGTGGGAGAACATAACCTTATAAAACTGGAAGATGGCGACTGGAACGACGGCCTTGACATGGCTCCTCAAAAAGGCGAAAGCGCGGCTTTCAGCTCTATGTACGCCTATAATTTACACAGTTTATCAGGCATCCTCGATCACCTGTCCCTTAAAAAAGAATCAATATATGTTTTAAGTGAACTTACTTTACTGCTTGATACTTTAAGCGCCCCTTTGGATTACAATAATTATAGAAAAAAACAGGCCCGACTCCAGGCTTACCTGGAAAAAACAAGAAAAAGCGTAAGCGGCAGGAAAAAGAGAGTAAAAATAGGCGATGTGATAAAAGATTTAAATAAAAAATCTTCCTGGCTGAAAAATCATATTCGTAAAAACGAGTGGCTGCGACAGGGTTTTTTTAACGGTTACTATGACAATCTGGCTATGGCCGTGGAAGGGAGAAAAACCGGTAAAATAAGAATGATCCTCGCCTCTCAGGTATTTCCTATTTTTAGCGGCACAAGCAGCGATAATCAAACAAAAAAGATATGGCAGGCAATAAACACTTATCTTAAAGATAAAACAGTCGGCGGATTCCGTTTAAACACCGATTTTGATAAAACCTATACCGCCCTCGGCCGGGCTTTCGCCTTTTCTTACGGCGACAAGGAAAACGGCGCTTTTTTCAACCACATGGTTATATTATTATCATATGCCTTATACAAACGGGCATTTTCTCCTCAAGGACAAAAAGTCCTATCTTCCATCTACCATATGGCGACAAGCAAAAGAGCAAAGATTTATCCCATGATACCCGAATACTTCAACGCCGAGGGGCGCGGCCTATATTTTTACCTCACCGGATCAGCCAGCTGGTACACCTACACGTTATTAACTCAAGTTTTAGGCGTAAAAGGCCGCTTTGGCGATCTCATCATCGACGCCAAACTGAACGATAACGATTTCGTAAAGCGCCGCGTTGAACTACTCTTTACTTTCGCCGGCCGCCAATTCCATATAGTTTATTTACGGCCGAAGGAAAACGGCCAATATAAAATATCTTACGCTCTGCTTGAAAAGAAAAAAATCGCCGCTTGCGGCGGCAGAATCGTAATCGAACGGCAGGAAATAGAAAAATTGCCAAAAAACACGAGGCATAAAATAACTGTCTTCCTTAGCTAATGCCTCCTATAAAAATAAGGCGTAAATGTGTCTAACCAGCTGGATGATTAAGAGATAGTAAAATTAAGATCGAAGATCAAAGGCCACAACGCAAAATGACAGACACAAATTCAAAAATGGTTCTATGGCAAGGGAACAAGAAAATCCGATGATTCTTCCATTTTGATTTGTCATTTTGATGTTTGCATTTTGCTTTTATGAGGATCCTGCTGTAAGAAATTTTAAGGGAGCTAAAGGCG
>JBDRDG010000041.1:0-2046 GCA_043821045.1 Candidatus Omnitrophota bacterium
GGTATCATTTAATAAGGGGGGAAGAAAGAATGTGTAGTGAAAAACGGCAATTAAACAAGGAGGGTGCGATGAAGGTAAAAATATTAATAATCGCGGCGGTTTTAGGGGTGCTAGGGTTTTTAGTAATAAGCGCTTATGCTAACAGAGAGGGTTGTATATGGGGCGGTTATGGTGAGGACGTAAAAACAGAGGTTGAGAAGATCGACAATGGCATTCAGCTTACTGTTACTTCCGGCAATAAAGACATAGTTAAAGAGCTGCATGATAATGCCGAAGGTTTGGGCGAGAGCCTTTTCTTTGGCAAGCACCACGGGTATGGCGAGTACAATAAAGGTTACGATCACGGCTGTGCCCGGTAAGTAACTTAATCAACTGCCAGAGGAGTAAGTTATCCCCTTTTTACTTACTCCTCTGGCGTTTTTATATATTAGTGTTAAAATCGTAGTATTGAGTCTTATGGAAAATATATTTTTTTCGACAATACTTAAACATTAACATGAGGTGTTTATGGCAATAGATCCTGTCTGCGGCATGAAAGTGAATGAATCTAAGGGGTTGAAATTGGAAAATAAAGGGAAGGATTATTTTTTCTGCAGCCGTCACTGTCTGGATAAGTTTATAAGAGAGAATAAGATTTCAAAAGAAGATATCACCGCCTGTCTGGTTGATCCGTCGCTGCCATTTTATAAAAATAAGACATTTATTGTCTTTTCTGTTTTAGCCGGTTTGGTTTTATTGTCTTATCTGTTTCCTTTTCTTGTTCCCCTTAGAAATTCACTAGTGGCTTACTTTAAGGTTATCTGGTGGGCTATCCTTTTAGGTATTTTCTTGGGCGGAATAATTGATTATTACGTGCCGCGGGAATATATATCTCATATTCTGGCCAAGCCAAGAAAGAAAACTATACTTTATGCGGTTACTCTCGGATTTTTAATGTCGGCCTGTTCGCACGGTATATTAGCCTTAGCGATTCAGCTCCATAAAAAAGGGGCTTCAAATCCCGCCGTCGTTTCCTTTCTTCTCGCCAGCCCTTGGGCTAACATTACCCTGACGATAATGCTTATCGGGTTTTTTGGCGTAAAGGCTTTTTTTATTATTATCGCGGCGGTTGTAATTGCCGTAATTACAGGATTTATTTTTCAATTTCTTGAAGGAAAAGGTCTAATTGAGAAGAATGATAATGTAACGGCTGTCGATAAAGATTTCTCCATTATAAACGATGTAAAAGAAAGATGGCGCAAGTATCGCTTTTCTTTTGATACTTTAAAGAGGGATGCCAAAGGCGTGTTCGTAGGCATGATAGCTTTGAGTAACATGGTTCTTTGGTGGGTTTTAATCGGTATGGGACTTGCTAGTATAGCCGGTGCCTATATCCCGGCTGGCATATTTCGTTCATATATGGGGCCAAGCGTTGCCGGCATATTCATAACACTTTTAGTGGCGACAGTGATTGAAGTTTGTTCCGAAGGTTCAGCCCCCATGGCCTTTGAACTTTTCAAGCAAACCGGCGCTTTCGGCAACAGTTTCGTCTTTCTTATGGCGGGAGTAGTTACTGACTATACGGAAATTGGTCTTCTCTGGCATAATGTCGGCAAAAGAACAGCCATCTGGCTTCCAATCATAACCGTGCCGCAGGTAGTTCTATTAGGAATTATTGCCAACATTTTATTTTAAATTAAAGGCGTGATGAATTTTCCTGAAAGATTTTGGCAGGTATATTTTTTCTTTTCATCAAGATAAAACTGGCGCTTAATTTCAATTGACTTATTTTTCTTCCGGAGTAATATGTTTTTTTAATGAGACTTAGGTTTTTCGCAGAAAAGCCTCTAGCCGAATTATCCTCAAAGGGTAATGAGACTTAGGTTTTTCGCAGAAAAGCCTCTAGCCGAATTATCCTCAAAGGGCAATGAGGCTTGCGTTTTTCAAGCGAAGGGCAGAAAAATGTTTAGCCGATTGGATATGAACTGGCAGGGGAAGTGATTGTTTAATTTACAATTAACACGATACTGGGATGACAGAAGAGAAACAGAATAAACCGGATAAATT
>JBDRDG010000042.1:0-2079 GCA_043821045.1 Candidatus Omnitrophota bacterium
TATCGGGAGAAGCAGGAATAAAGGGTGAAAAGCTCTGGCCCGGGCTCAATCTCTTGCCACGGGGGCACACGGCGGGTCAGAAATGGCGACAAAAGAGGCAATAAGCGATAAAATAGAGTTATGAAGGTAAATAATTTTTTCAAATTGGTTATTGCGATTGTGGTGTCGGAATTAGCCGGTGTTATCGGATCGCTCTTTACCGTCTCGGCAATTCCGAATTGGTATGCTGGGCTTGTGAAGCCGGCATTGAATCCTCCGAGCTGGGTGTTTGGGCCGGTATGGACAATACTTTACGCGCTGATGGGCGTTGCGCTTTTCCTCATCTGGAAACAACATTCCAACATTCTTGAGAATGTGAGAATGTTGCGGATATGGAGAATCGGCATCGTGGCTTTTTTCATCCAGCTATTTTTAAACGCCATCTGGTCAATTATTTTCTTTGGTTTGCATAGTCCCGGCTGGGCATTTGTTGAGATTATTTTCCTCTGGCTCGCCATTCTTGCCACGATCATTGCCTTTGCGAAAATATCTAAACCAGCCGCGTGGCTTCTGGTGCCGTACATTCTTTGGGTCAGCTTTGCCGGTTATCTTAATTATTCAATTTGGACTCTTAATCAAGCAGAACCGGTTGCTTGCACGATGGAAGCAAAACTTTGTCCGGACGGCTCTTATGTCGGTCGTACCGGACCTAAGTGCGAATTCACTGCCTGCCCGGAAACAAGAACAATAAATCTTTATTATTACAATCCCGATTTGGATAAGGACGAATCCGGAAATATCGCTTGCGGCAGGAATGGCTTGGTGCCGGTTGAGAGAAAAATTCCGATAACCCAGACGCCGATTCAAGACGCCGTCAAACTTTTGCTTTCGGGCAAACTAACTAAAGAGGAACGAGCTCAAGGAATTGATACCGAATATCCGCTGGAAGGACTTTCGCTCAAAAGCGCTTTACTGAAAGATGGAGTTTTAACGCTTGAATTTGACGACGCTAAAAACAAAACCGTCGGCGGCTCCTGTCGGATGGGCATTCTCTGGTTTCAGATTGAAGCTACGGCCAAACAATTTCCCGAAGTCCGGCAAGTTCGTTTCCTGCCCGAGGAAATCTTCCAGCCGTAAATCTCACCAGTAATTCACAATTTTAAACGGTGAGATATTGCCGGGAATTTGCCAAATTGCGGTTCGAAATAACTCGAGCGCGCGGAGCACTGAAAATAATCGTTAATCAAAGCAGTTATTTTTTATACTCCAATAGGACGCTAGAATTTTTTATTACCTTTCTTTTATGTTATCGTTATGTATAATTATATTAGAGAATAATTTTAATAAATAATAGAAAACACAGAAAGAGTCAGAGAAAAAGGCAAGGACATTGCACTAATTAAAGGTCGAGAGTTTTATTTAACTAAAAGTAAAATTTATGAAAAACAAACTTAGTATTTTGACAGTTGGCGTAGTTATAGTCGGATTGACCTTGGGTTTAGCTGGAATGGCTTTGGTTTCTCAAGCAGCGCCTGAACCGCTTAAAGTTAGAAAAATTGTTGTTTTTGGCGAAAATTTTGTCAATGAACCAGCGCGAGAAGCTTTAGTAAAGAACTTTGATGGGACGATAGTTAAAAATTTGCCTTTGGTCAATGGGATGGCGGTTTTGCTGCCACCCAAAGCTGAAAAGGCCTTATCTCGGCAAGTAGGGGTTTTAAGAGTTGATGATGATGTAGTAGTTTATGCTTTGGGTAAACCAACAACTCCCCCCGGTTTAGATAAAAACAAAGACGAGGAACCCCAACCTCCACAGCAGCCTTCATGGGGTTATACTAGAATTGGCGCTGGCCAGGCTAATAATAAAGGAACGGGTATTAAGGTGGGCATCATTGACAGCGGTATTAGCTTAAAACATCCTGATTTAACAGTTGTTGGCGGAGTTAATGCTATTAACCCAAGAAAAAGATATTATGATGATCATGGACATGGCAGCCATGTAGCGGGACTCGTAGCGGCGCTTGATAACGATATTGGAGTTATTGGCGTAGCTTCTGAAGCTCAACTGTATGCTATCAAGGTTCTAGACCGCAGAGCCTCTGG
>JBDRDG010000043.1:0-4575 GCA_043821045.1 Candidatus Omnitrophota bacterium
CTGGGTGTTTGAAGATTTTAGTAAATTTAAATTAGCGCCTGTTAAGAAAGTTTACCATTTATCCCCAGCCTAATGGAGAGCTTGGGATAAATGGTTTGGTGTTTTGGGAGTAGAATAGTTATGGACAATTAACATAGGAGAAATATGATAAAGATATTTACCGGTTTTAACCGTGAGACCGTATGGCTGTTTATAGGCTTGTTTGCTCAAATATGCTTTTTTTTGCGTTTTTTTCTTCAATGGCTTGTCTCGGAAAAGAAAGGTAAAAGCGTTATGCCGGTTAGTTTTTGGTATTTGAGTATATTAGGCGCTATCGGCCTCTTAAACTACGCCATATACAGGCGCGATCCTGTCTTTATTATCGGGCAGTCGATGGGACTATTCGTTTATCTTAGGAATTTAATCTTGATAAAGAAAAGTAAAAGGGACATAATATAGTAATGTCTGATACAAAGCCAATGCTGTCGGTTATCCTGCCGGCTTTTAATGAAAAAAACAACCTGCTTTTACTCATTCCTAAAATTATCGAGGTAATCTCGAAAAGATACGTTGATTACGAAGTCGTTTTAGTTGACGACGGGAGTAACGATGGTACTCGCGAAGCAATATACGGCTTGAGGGAGCGTTTTCCCAAAGTAAAATATATTGGTTTTAAGCAAAACAGGGGTTTGTCTACCGCCTTAGCCGCAGGGTATGAAATTTCTCAAGGTGAAATCATAGTAACCATGGACAGTGATTTACAGTATGATCCGCAGGATATTCCCCGTCTGGTAGAGAAATTGGATGTTTGTGAGTTGGTATGCGGTTTTAGGCGTAGCCGGCACGACCGTTTCTTTAAAAAAGTTTCATCGAAAATAGCAAATAATATAAGGAGGGCGATTATAAAAGACGCTGTCAATGATTCCGGCTGTATCTTTCGTGCCTTTAGACGGGGTTCTTGTGAGGATATAAAGTTATTTAGGGGGTTCCACCGTTTTTTACCCGCTTTGTTTAAATCCAAGGGGTTTAAAGTGGTAGAAATTGACGTTAAACATTTTCCCCGTAAATACGGAAGGTCCAAATACAATGTGAGGAACAGGCTTTTTGTAACTTTCATTGATTTGTTGATGCTTAAGTGGTTTGAAGCGAGAAAAATTGATTATGAAATTTCTGAAAAGATTCTTTGATAGAGGAACAGTAAAAACCTTCTTTACTGTTTTATTTCTATTGCTTGTTTCTTTTTTTATTCGCTTGCCCGGTTTCTACCTTCCCCATAATCACGGTGATCAGATTCAATATTTAGCCTTAGCGATGAAATTGGATAATTCCGGTCTTGGCGGCTATAATTTGCGGGGGGTAAATTTACAGCAGGATGACCGGGAAATTGTCCTGGGTTTATTCCCGGCAGAGGAAGGTTCTCGCGGCACTCTCCTTGGGCAATTCCCTCTTTATTATGACGCGCCCCTGTTTCATAAACCGCCTCTTTTTCCTTATGCCTTAATGTTATCACATAAGTTATTCGCTTCTTATAAACCTTATGTTGCCGTGCAGAGAGATTTAGGCTTGAAGGTTTTATACATTCGCCTCAAAACATTGCCCAAGGTCAAGATTTTGTTCAATGCCCAGTTTTATTGTACCATCGTGCCGGTATTTTTCAGCCTGCTATTAATAACCGCCACATTTTTCATGGGTAAGTTGCTATTCTCGCATACCAGCGGATTTTATGCGGCGATGTTGCTTTCTTTCAGCCCAATCCCATTGTTAACTTCCCAGAGAATATGGGCCGATGATATGCTTGCTTTTTTTATATTAATGGCTTTTATCTTATATTACCTGGCGAGGGAGAGGAGAAATACCTTTCTTTCTGTTTTGGCGGGAGTTTGTTGCGGATTGGCAATTCTTACTAAACCCAACGGCAATGTCGCTATTTTTATAATTTTGATATACAGCTTATGGAAAGATAGGAAGTTCACCAAAATTCTTTTGGCCTTTCTTGGCCCCTGTCTTATATTCGCCTTTTTGTGGTATTTACAGTTATTTAAAACCTACGGTTCTTTTTTCTATATGCCGATGTTTAAACAGGATTATTACGGAGGTAACCATCCCTGGTTTGACTTTGTTCTAAATCGCCCCTGGTATATTTATATAGTTAACACAGTAGCCCAGACGCCTCTCTTTTTCTTTATGTATCTGGCCGTCCCGGTTGTTTTCAAAAGGAGTATTAGTGAGGAAGTCCGTAAAGACAAGGACAAGAAATTGTTTTTACTGTTATGGATTTTTCTGTTTATTTTAGTTTTTATCATATCAAAGGTCGGCAGGGAATCAAGGTATATATTACCGGCTTATCCGGCTATCGCTATCCTTTCAGCCGAGGTGATTTTTACTATACAGAAAAAAATTAATAAGGTTTTATCGCGTTACCTGGGGACTTTTATTGTCGTAATAGCGATAACGGCATCAAGTTTCTGGTCTCTTTCTGTAGGGTGGAATTATGTCATGAAGAACCGTGCTATAGTAAAAGTTCCCTACTAGCCGCGATTACAGACAAACTAAGTTCTATTACGGATTTATAGAAAATATCATATAAAGGGGGAGTCATAATTAGAAGGTATATTGTTTTATGTGTTATGTTTATATTGTTCCCCGGCTGTTTCCCTACGGAAACACTCAGAGTTTTAGGTGTCGGCGGCAGTGAATTTAAGGCAAAGGGGAAAGTTTTTACCAAGGTATTCGAGGAAGAACTCATTGACTGTTATAACCAGACAGTAAATATACTCAAAGCTATGGGGGCTCGGCCTTACCGCGGCTCTGTTAAAAAGCGTTTTATCGTCGCCTTAGGTCTGAGGAGCATTTATAAACAACGGTGTCTGGATACAACGGAAATCGCTGTTTTTTTTAAGTCGTTAAATCGTGATAAAGAGACGCCGGCAACGCAAGTAGAAGTAACTTCGCTTAACCATTCCCTTTCCGAATTTATCGCCCAAAAGTTGTTTGAGAAATTGGAAGAGATGCAAGAACTTAAACAGCTTGAGAGATTAGAGTGATGGATGGAGAGATCCTCGGCTATTTTTATCCCGACGCGCAACATCTCACTTGTAAGGGTGGGGATGGAGCGGGGACGCAATAAGAAGTATTGCGGTCGGGACAGGCTGCTCTGTCAAAGCCCGTAAAAAAAGATACTGCGGCTGTCCTTCGACATGCTCAGGATGGTTTGGTTATTCAATATGTTCAGGAGTGCGTCTTTAAGGAGTTTAACCTCTTCGAAAGATGGTGAGCGGAGTCGAACCATGAGGCCGCAGAGCTTCATTAATAAGCTTAGTTTAGTCCTTATTTTCGATGAGTAAGAAAAAATTCCTTTTAGCTGTCATGTCGTTTTTCCCTTTGATTGTTCCTGCCGAGGATGATTTCTATTTCCAAAGAGAGAGGATGGTAGAAGAACAGATAATCGCGCGGGGAGTCGGCGATAAGCGTGTGATCAGCGCCTTGCTAAAAGTTCCGCGGCATGAATTTGTGCCTTTTTTCTTTAGACACATAGCCTACATAGATAATCCTTTGCCTATAGGTTACGGCCAGACAATTTCCCAGCCGTATATTGTCGCTTTAATGACAGAGCTTCTTGAATTAAAGG
The DNA here is from genome assembly GCA_043821045.1 of Candidatus Omnitrophota bacterium. GTDB lineage: Bacteria > Omnitrophota > Gorgyraeia > Duberdicusellales > 4484-171 > JBDRDG01. The sequence continues at coordinate 3,608 of JBDRDG010000043.1, forward strand.
GGCAAGAGAAAGTTTTAGAGATTGGCACCGGCAGCGGTTATCAAGCTGCCATTTTAGCGGAGTTGGCTAAAGAAGTTTATACAATTGAAATTTTGCCGCCGTTAGCAAAAGAGGCTAAGCAGCGTTTGAACGATTTAGGCTATCATAGCATAGAAGTAAAATGCGCTGACGGATTTTTAGGCTGGCCGCAAGCGGCGCCGTTTGATGCCGTAATCGTAACTTGCGCGCCGAAAGAAATTCCTCCCAAACTTTTTGAACAGCTTAAAGAAGGGGGGCGGATGGTAATTCCCCTGGGCGATCAGTTTCAAGAGTTAAAAGTTGTTCTCAAACAAAAGGGAGAAAAAAAGATCAGAGACATTATTTCTGTAAGGTTTGTTCCGATGATAAAGAAGAAAGATGATTAGTTATGTTTGAGAAGTTAACTAAACGGGAAGAGAGGCTGATTTTATCCCGGCGCGATACACCGGAGGTCTCTTGCCGCGGATGGAAACGTGGTCGGGACAAACTGCTTGGCGCTTAGCGGATGTAGGAAGCCGTGGGCTTTCCCGCTTTCCTGTGTTTATTTATATAATGGTGTCGTGGGATCTCGGTATTTCGGGATAGCCCGCGGAGCTTCATTTTTGGCTTGTGCTGGTTTTACCCAAAATTCGCGTTAGAAAGCACAACTTTTTACCACCTCATGAAAACCATATGGTTATGAGAGCAACTTACGAAATGAAAGAACGCAAGCAAATTCTTTAGGCAACCCCGCCCCGAGGAATTTCACACTGTAAAATTCCTAAGGGCCTTTTACCCTTTAGGGCACAAGTACCCTTTAGGGCACAAGTACCCTAAATGGTACAGGCCAAATTTTCCATAGCCTTCGGCTTAGAAAATTCGGGGTTTAATTGGGAAACTAAGCGGTTAGAGAGTAGTTGATGATTTTGGATGGGTTTAAAACTTTTAACAGTGACATATTTAGGAAGAGG
>JBDRDG010000044.1:0-5523 GCA_043821045.1 Candidatus Omnitrophota bacterium
TCCTCACGCATAAGCTGAGGCATCTCCTCGGCCGTAAAGGGATCGGGATTGTCTTTTATATACTGAATCAGAGCATGGTCTTCATTAAAACTAATCTCTTCACTTATTATTCTTCGGTTACGCACCGCCCTTACTTTATAAATTTTTTTCTCCGGATCATGAGTAAATATAGCGGCAAAGGTGAGCTTAACCGCTTTCTTAACGATATAAACGATTAACTGCAAAAGCCGCCCTAAATTATGTTCCCGCGTCATACCGCCGGCGGCCTGGATAAGAATCTTCTGATAATGCCTCTGTTTAGCCAAGAGTAAATCGTCGGCTTTCCTCTGGAGGATACGGTAGGCGATCGGGCCAATCGAAGCGAAAATAACGGCAAAGCTCGTCGATAATTTCCATGAAGCTGTTTTTACCCCGATATAAAACGGCAAGCCCAATACCGCCGTGTAGAGAGCGAGAAAAATACCGGCCCGCGTGAAAGTTACCCTTACATCAAGAAGGCGGTGGCGAAGGATCGCGTAGGTTGAAAGCACCGTGTAAATCGGAACAGTGAAATTACCGAGAGGGAAAATAATAATCCCGTACATGGGAAGAAAATAAGTGACACCGCCGGAAAAGCCGATCGCCGTGCCGAGAAGGAGATAAAGAACCTGCTTCTTCTTGACGACAGAAGCTTTACGGTAAAACTTCATTAACTCATAAAGACCCAAGAGAATCAGGCCAACCCAGATGACCATCGATAAAGCGTATAAAAAAGTCTCCGGTTTGGCATAATGGATTGAACCGAAGATAAAAAAAGTCCCTTTAATATAAAGATTAGCGGGATTAAAAATAGAGAGTAAAACGAATACTATGTTTTGGAAGTAAGCGAAAAAGAGAAATTTTTTATACTTTAACTCACAAAGGGTATAAACGAGGTGGAAAAACGTTACCGCTATGGAAACGCCGCCGATATGGGCAAACTGCCACGCGCGCAGGGCCGTCTCTTGATTACCGGCCCGGCCGACAAAAAACAATCCCAAACCCCAGATAGCTACCGAGAGGTTAAACGCCGCCCAGGTGCGGTGGACGCGCGTCGTCCCGAATTTCAAGAGAACAAACAACAAAACAAAACAGGTTAAAGAAAGGAATAGTCCTGAAACGGTGAATAAAGTATTTATAAACATACCGTTTAATTTAACACCTTAAAATGAAATTGTTTCTCATTTGTTTCGCATCATGACACAGCACGTACCAAGCAAGTGGTTCTTTATGACCGATACACCAGTTATGGCAAGATACGGTTACTTGATACTTGTTGCCTGATAAGTCAGCGCTTAAATTGGCTTTTAATCGCCCTCGCGATCTTCTTGCCGGAATAGGCAACCATGGCAATACCGCCCTGGCCGTACGCCACCGGCAGCCAGTGTCCCGCTAAATATAACTTCTCAATACCGTGTTTATCGAACAAATCGCTTTCGTTCTGGGCGTTGGTGTTAAGCCAGCCGCACATCGAGCCGCGATAATTACGGGTTGTGTGAAAAAACGTCTGGGGAGTCGCCGCGCCTTTAAAAAGGATGTTCGACTCCAAACGGGGAAAAAGTTGTCTTGCCCGGCTGATTAGACTTTCGGCGTAAACAGCCTTGTTTTTACGCCAGTAACTGACATCCTTAAAGGGCGCGTTTACGATAAGGCGCATAGTCTGATAGTTATTTCTCGCCACCGTCTTATCAAGGCTTGAAGGTATAGAACAGAAAACAAAATCATCTTCACTTATTTTATCCTCCAGCGGCATGCTAAGACTTTTTTCCACGTTATAATCGGCCGGCATCTTCCAAATACCCATGCAGCGGCTGTACTCATTATCCTCTATTTCCTTTAAGCCCAGATAAACGACAAAAGCAGAGTTTGACGCCAGCAAAGACTCTAATCCGCTTACAAACTTCTCGCTTAAATTACCCCTGCCGATAAGATTTAAAAAAGTATGCCGCGCGTCGGCTCCGGATACGACGAATCTAGACGGAATATATTCGTTTTTAATCAACACGCCTTTTGTCTCCCGCCCAGATATTTTTATCGCGCTAACTTCCGAGCCTAAAACAAGGTCTCCTCCCAGCTCTAAGAAACGCGAAGAAAAGGCCTCAGCCAATTTCCCCATACCGCCAAGAGGGTAGTAGCCGCCGTTTAAAATAAAAGCGTTTAAAAACAAAACAGCCGTAAAAGCCGAGGCGCGTGACGGGGGAATACCGATATTACCCAGGAAAACACTTAATACCGCCTTTATCCTCTCATCAGAAAAATACTCATCGAGCAAATCAGAAAAACTATTCTTGCGCAGGGAATTGTAAAGCCGCACGCGGCGGTCCTTATCAAACAGAGAAAAAAACGCGTCTATTTTCGTTTCGCGAGGAAAGTTCTTTTTAAACTCGCCGACTGTCTCATCCAGCCTGTTTTTTATCACTATTTTTCCTTCCGGCATAACGACGACGTCGGAAGGGTCCGCCCGCACAATCGTCACATCCAGCTTTAAATCGCGCCGGATCTTATCCATTACCTCACCAGAACCACAGCCGCTGAATGTATGCACGCAGGTATCGAAAGTAAAATCGCGGTTGGAAAAGGACGCGCAGTAACCGCCGGCATAAGGGTTCTTTTCAACGATAAGAACCTTCATCCCGGCTTTTGCCAGATAACAGCCGCAAGCCAGCCCGCCGATACCGGCGCCGATAATTATCGTGTCGTAGGAATCTTTCTTAAGACCTTGACGAGCGGCTTTTCTGGCGGGAAAAATATTTTTGTAGGTTTTATTTAACTCTCGCATGCTGTCTTCTTAAAAATTGCCGCCGCGTTATATCCGGCAAAACCGCAGGATGTTTTCATCGCGATATTAATGTCTTTATCTATATAATCCGTTGCTAAAAACTGATCTATCTCTTTAATCGGCTCATTACAATTCAAGGCCGGAAGAATCATGCCGTGATTAAGCATCAAAATGACGACAATGCTTTCGATTACGGCGCTGCCGCCCAAGTTATGGCCCATGTACGGTTTTAAAGCGCTAAGGCGGCACTTTTTCGAAGCGGAAAAGATATCGTTAACCGCCCGCGCTTCATATAAATCGGTAATCTTCATCCCCACGCCGTGGGGATTAATAAGATCGATATCTTTATAAGAAAGGCCGGAGGCGGCAAGAGCTTGAGTGATACAGTTATGATAATTCTTTTCGGAAACGTTGGGATAAATAACTTTCCATCCTTCGCAAGAAAAGCCGCCGCCTAAGTACCCGGCGTAAATAAAGGCGCCGCGCCGGCGGGCATGTTCATAATCCTCAAGGACCATAACTGAGGCACCCTCGCCGACGACAAGGCCGTCAGCCTCCCGCGAAAAAGGCTTAATCAGACCGTCAGCGGCGTATAATCCCCTGTCTTTAAACCAGCGGAATTTATAGATACTGCCCCCCTCATCGCCGGCGGCGACAAGGGCGATTTGCGAATGCCCTCCGCGTATCTGGCGGGCGGCAGCTTCAAGGACGTACAAGCCGGAAGCGCAGGCGTTATTGACAAATAGACTGTAACCGTGGAAACCAAACATTTTATTAACAAAATAGAGGTGCATAAAAGTATGTAAATCATAACCCTTTTTCTCATTGGCCCTGTACATATGCTCAAGGAGGGCTTCTTTTTCAGGGATGAGCTTTTTGGATTCAATTTTTTCCGCGATGTCGCAAATCAGCTCTTCACAGAAAGAGTCAAAATCAGGGTGTTCAACCGTGAGGAAGGAACCGATATTATTATCCTTCTTATCATAAACAATACCGCTGTCATCCAAGGCGACCTTAACCGCCGCCAGGAGGTAATTTAGAATTTTGCTATCCTTTCCGCCCTTCCACTGCTTTATATAATCCAGCTCATCCTTATCTAAACCGAACTTATTTATATCGAATTTCTTAACCCTATGCGACCATACATCCTGCCACTTGCCTTCAGCCGCGGGGTAGGACTCTTTGACGAGAGATATTTTCCTCTCTAAGAGAGATTCCCAAATCTGGTCTTTATTAAAGCCTAAAGGCGAAACCGCGCCGATTCCGGTTATGACAACTCTTGGTTTACTCATCTATCTTTATACTTTTTGAAGACCACGCAGCAGTTGTTGCCGCCGAAAGCGAAACCGTTGTTTAAAGCGACGTTTACAACTTTATTCCTCGCTTTATTGGCAACACAGTCAACATCGCATTCCGGGTCAGGCGTTTTAAAATTTATCGTCGGCGGAACTATGTCACTCTTTACCGCGAGGCAGCAGACGGCGGCTTCAATAGCCGAAGCCGCGCCCATAGGATGGCCTAACATCGACTTGATTGAGTTAACAAGGACTTCTCTATAACGCTCCTTAAAAATTTTTTTAACCGCCTGGCTTTCGGCCCGGTCATTGGCTGTCGTACCCGTACCGTGGGCGCATACGTAATCGACATCTTTATACGACAGGCCGGCCTCGTTTATCGCCTTCTCCATGGCGCGAGATATGCCGTCGGGATGAGGCGCTGTAGCGTGATAGGCGTCGCAGGATAAGCCGTATCCGGCCACTTCGGCGTAAATCTGGGCTTTCCTCTTTGTAGCTGACTCCAACGATTCCATGATAATAATACCGGCCCCTTCGCCGAGCATCATGCCTTTGCGGTTTTTATCAAACGGCTGGCACATTTCCGGGGCCATAGCGTAGAGACGCTGAAAACCGGTGTAAGCAAGGTAAGAAAAAGCGTCGCTGCCTCCGGCTAAGACAAAATTTAAGTCGCCGCTTCGGATAAGATCAGACCCGTAGCCGATAGCATAGTTACCGGCGGAACAAGCCGTGGGGATAAGACAGTTAAACCCCCGCATCTTAAAGTGTATCCCGATATTAGCGCAAATATTGTTAGCTGATACCTGGACTACTTTCGCCCGGTCGACATCTTTAAGGCCGCCTTTAGCCCATGCGGCGGTTAACTCCTCAAGCGGTTTCTCACCCAATGTCGTGCCGATGATAACGCCGATTTTTTTCTTGGGTATTTCGGTATAAGGAAGCTGGGAATCTTTAAGGGCTAAAGCGCTCGCGCCTATAGCCAGCTGCGATGTCTTACCGAGAAACTTGATTTTTCTTCTCGGAATAAAATCGCCGGCGTCAAAATCCTTAATCTCTCCGCCGTAATGGTTCTTAAAAGAACTTGTGTCAAAAGCGGTGATTTTAGTTATTCCCGACTTACCGGCAAGAAGCGCCGGCCAGAAAGCCTCGCGGCCTATGCCAATAGCCGAAATTACGCCAATACCGGTTACGACAACGCGACGTTTATGCACCATGATCAACTAATACCAATTAAAAATATCCAATGCGAAAATGAACCTCCTCGGGCTATCCCGAAATATCGGGATCCCGCAACACCATTATATAAAAAAATATAGGAAAGCGGGAAAGCCCGAGGTTTCACCTGAATGTCCCCGACTCGCCTGTATATCGGGTAAATTTTCGGTAGAAACTTTACCCGAAGCTCGCCGGGATAATCGCCCGCATTCATCC
>JBDRDG010000045.1:0-3538 GCA_043821045.1 Candidatus Omnitrophota bacterium
CGATACACTTAAGGTCTCTTGTCGCGGATGGAAGAGTGGTCGGGATAGCGGAAGTAGGAAACCGTGGGTTTTTCCGAGAGAATCCCGAGAAATACCCGGGACACGTACTCGGGACAGGCCGCCCCACGTACTAACGTGGTAAGGAATCCCGTCAAAATGGTAGGGACCACGTGCATGCACGTGGGGTTCCATTTATATAATGGTGTCGCGGGATCCCGGTATTTCGGGATAGCCCGCGGAGCTTCATTTTGCTAAATACCTGTTACTTAAACCCAGATTTTTCTAAGCCGAAGGCTATGAAAAATCTGCCGGGATATCCTTACGGGCAGGCTACGTTCGGGCCGACCCCAAATTTTCTAAGCCGAAGGCTATGGGAAAATTCGGCCTGTACCTTTTAGGGTACTTGTGTTTTTTAGGGTAAAATGCCCTTAGGAATTTTCCTCACAAGGAAAATTCCTAAGGACTAAGTCCCGGTAATTTTACAGTGTGAAAGTCCTCGGGGCGGGGTTACCTAAAAAATTTGCTCGTGTTCTTTTATCCCGACGCGCAATACGAAGTGTTGCGGTCGGGACAGGCTGCTCGGTCTAAGCCCGCAAGAAAAAATACTGCGGCTGTCCTTCGACATGCTCAGGATGGTTTGGTTATTCAATATGTTCAAGCCCGCGTCTTTAAGGAGTTTAAACTCTTCGAAAGATGGTGAGCGGAGTCGAACCATGAGGCCGCAGAGTTTCATTCCGCACAGTTTTCATGAGGTGGTGAAAAGTTGTGCTTTCTAACGCGAATTTTGGGTTTAAAGATGAATCTTCCCGATAAATGAAGCTCCGCGGGCTATCCCGAAATACCGGGATCCCGCGACAGCATTATATAAATAAACACAGGAAAGCGGGAAAGCCCACGGTTTCCTGTATCCGCTACGCGCGGAGCAGCTTGTCCCGAGCACGCTTCCATCCGCGACAAGAGACCTAGGTGTATCGCGGTCGGGATAAAAATCTGGCGTTATCCGGCTGGTATAGTTAAACAATGAAAGTAATCCTTGGCCTTTGTTTAGAAGATGGTCTTTTATCATTTTTGTTTGCGGCAAACCATAAGGGTAAACTGATTCCGATAACGTCTTCTTTTCTTAATATAGAGCGGGGCCAAGATGATTTATCAGAATTTATCAAGGCCTATATCGATGATCTTGATCGTGAGATCCGCGAAAAAGAGAAGAAATTATCTTTTAACGTCAGCCATGTTTTTTTCCGATTGTCCGATCAATATGCAAATAAAAAGGTGGTTGAAGATATAGTTTCTTTTAATACACGAAAAGATGAAAAACGTATAACCTATAGAGATATTATCTGGGCGAAAAAGCAGTTAGAAAACATAAGCCTCGAGTGTGATGACGTTTGTCTTCACCATCTGGTTATGGAATATTTTCTAAAAGCGGCGGTGTTTAATGCCGCTCCCATTGGCCTTTTGGCTCGCAAAATTAGATTGAAGTCACTTATTGTTTTTTGCCGTCGTTCTGTCTATCAGAATTTTGGCGACTGTTTCGATTCGATCGGCTGTAAATTCGCCGGCTTTGTCTATGATACGCTTGCTGATTATAGCTTAATCTACGATGCAAACAATAAAGATGTTTGCGCCGTAGTCAATATAAAACTGAGAGAGACGCGGGCATCTTATTTTTACGGCAATAGTTTTATAAAAGAAGATTTCTTCGGTTTCGGCGAAAAAGATGTAATCGAAGCGGTAGCAAGAAAATTCTCTCTTTCTCTTGATTTGGCGTCCAGCCTGGTTTTTAATTACGGATCGTTTAAAGATGTTTCCCACGCCAAGGAAATATGCGTAAAAGACGAAGCCAGTTATCTTAATGTGTCGGCGATGAGTTTAAATGATTTTTTAAAGGATATAGTTTCGCGCCGTTTAGGCCAAATAATTAATACGATAAAAGTGAAGATAAACAAATCTAAGCTCCCGGTATTTTTTACCGGCCGATTGAGCCGGATTGACGGATTCTCCGATTTCGTAAAGAACGGCCTGAAATTGCAGTTGAAAGAAACGCAAGTTAAAAAGGATATTCAGGCCGGTTACGGGGCACTGTATTACGGAATTACAAGATTTTTAGAGTTGAATGTCCAGCCACAATCTTTATTCCAGAGGTTGTTTAAAGTCTATAAAGAATATTTCTAGAGATTAAACGAAGATATTGCTAATCGAAGTTTTGTGTGATAGAATTAGCGGGTTGTCAGTATGATTTTCTACACAAAAAATAATACGATTACGATATCGTTGATTGTTCCCCGATAGCGACAATAATTTTATTGCGCCGCTAATTAATCCGCCGCAAAAGAAGGGAGATTGTTTATGGAGATAAAGAGCAGGGCGTTAAAAAAGATAATCCCCAAATTTAAAGATAAGCGTATTCTTGTCGTCGGTGACCTTATCTTAGATCAATATATTTTCGGCGATGTCGGAAGGATTTCGCCGGAAGCCCCCGTGCCGGTAGTATGGGCAAAAAGAGAAAATTATCTGGGGGGCGGTACGGCTAACGTGGGAATGAATATAATTGACTTAGACGCAAAAGTTAGCCTTTGCGGTGTGATTGGCGACGACCATTGCGGCAAAGTTTTATTTTCGTTAATTAAAAATAAGAAGATCGATACCAGCCTGGTGGTTAAGGATAAGAGTAGGCCGACTACTTTGAAGACGAGGATTATCGCTCAGCATCAGCAGGTAGTAAGAGTTGATTGGGAATCGGTGGAAGAAATATCTTTGGAGGTATGTGATGCAGTTTTAAGAAAAGTTAAGAAAAACATAGATAACTTTGATGGCGTGATTATCGAAGATTACGGTAAAGGCATGGTTAATCCTTATATAGTGGAAGAGATTGTAAAGCTCTGTAAGAAAAAAGGTAAAATAATCACGGTTGATCCAAAAGAGGGCCATTTTGATTATTATGAGGGAGTGACTGCCTTAACGCCTAATCTTAAAGAGGCAGAGTATGCCGCGGGGCTTAAGGTTAAAAATTCCAATGAGATTGAGCTTTTAGGCAATGTGGTAATGGAGAAATTAAAACCAAAGGCTCTCCTTGTTACCTTGGGAGAAGACGGCATGCGGATTTTCCAGGCCGATAATAACAGTTATCATATCCCTACCACCGCCCTTGAGGTTTTTGATGTTACGGGAGCGGGCGATACGGTAATCGCCGTATTCACTTTAGCCTTAGCCAGCGGCGCTTCTTTTTTGAATGCCGCCGTCCTGGCTAATTTTGCCGCCGGTATTGTGGTAGGAAAACTAGGCGCTTCTACTACCCATCCGGAAGAACTTTTAGAAACAATCGATACGCACGTTGAAAACTTAACTATAAGTTGATATGGATGTTATAGGTGTTATTCCCGCTAGACTTGAATCGACGAGGCTGCCGCGTAAGCTTTTAAGAAATATTTTAGGCAAACCGCTTCTTAAGTGGACGTGGGAACATGTAAAAGAATCCCGGTCACTCGACAAGATCATCATCGCCTGTGATAGTCCGGAAATAGAAGAGGTCGCTAAA
>JBDRDG010000046.1:0-2139 GCA_043821045.1 Candidatus Omnitrophota bacterium
ACCCCGACGCTCAAATCGCAATTTATCCTCCCGCGGTCGATGGTTAATCAGCTGCGTATTTTGATCGAAAAAGAGCTCACGCGAAACTCTAACGATAACAGGCCGAAACAGTAACATTCTTTTCTTCATCCCCACGCCTAAAAGGGATACTTTCCCGCCGCCGGCAGCCTTTCATAGTGTCCAAGACGCTTATATTAAGAAAGCCGGCATGCCGTCACGATAAGTATTGGCTGATGAATGTCTCCAGGGCGTTTCGGCTAGACTCATTTACCTGTATAAAGCGTAATCCGGCGTAGTATTTATGTGAATCGTCGTTTTTGTCACACCATATTACTTGAGTTGTGATTTCGGCAATGCCTTCTGTCAGATAAATGTTCAGTTTCAAATTTTGCTTCGGCGGCAAAAATTCTTTGCAGAGTATCTTTACCCCCGATAAACTTAGGTTAATGCTGACGGCGCTTACAGACGGATCTTTGGCGTCAAAGAGGAAACATTTCACCGGCAGAGAGACGCTTTTTCGCGAACCTTTTCTTTTCTGCCTTTTTATTTCCTCTACCGAGAAGTCGGTATTAAGGCCGAAAAGACTTTCCATGGCGTGCTTGACGTCGCCGGCGGAAAAAGGCGCCGTGGCATTAGTATGTCTTATTTTGACAATCAATTCGTTCATTTTTCGCCTCCCCCCTTAAAAAATAACGAATGATATATAAACGTAGGCAAGTTCGGATAAATAAAAAACGGGCATCGTTAGCCCGTTTTTAGCAATTCAATCGTTAGAATGGTTAGTGTAAACACCGGGTAATTTAACCTATTTTGCGAATAAAACTGCTAATAATTAGGCTGAATTCTTCCCGCGGACACCTTCTATCTATTTTAACTTTTTAAACCTGGACTATACGAAATATACTTTAGGCTGCCGACGATTATTATGGGTATAAATATATTTAAGGAACTAAGAAAAGAGAATATTATAATAAAAAAACCTTTTTGTCAAGTTAATCCGGTTGACATTGTTAAAAAAAAGTGTTATTAATGAGTGGTATCCCGAAGCGGGGCACATAAAAGGCAGAGAGGGGGTGCTGCCGTTCTAAGATGCGTTACAATTATAAAAAATATGTGTTGCGCCGGTCTTGCGCCCGTTACAAGATAGAAACTTCCGCGAAAGTAGTGGGTAATGGGCAGGAAGAGAAACCGTTGATTTTAAAAGATATCTCGTCTCGGGGGGTTGGTGTTTTTAGCGGCTACTCCTTTACCCCGAACGCGAAGATAAAGATTATTTTTACCAATCCTTTTTCACAGGAGACTCTTTGCCGGATAGTCAGGGTTGCCTGGGCGCGCGAGGTAAACGACGATTGCTGGGAAGCCGGTTTGGATTTCGGAATCGATAACATAATATGCTTTTCTCAAGAGAGTTAAAGTTTGGTCGGTCGAGCATACTCCTATTAATCTGCGCTTTCTTTTTAACTTCCTGCGTATCTTCTTGGCAAAGAACAGAAAAATATTCCGTCCGTACGCCAGAGGATATTTATTCCCCTTGCGATTTGGATAGAGATGGTGATTGCGATGATGACGACCTGACTCTTTTTAGGCGGTCCCTCGGCCGCTGCGTAACCGATGACGAAGGCGACAACCCTTTATACAACCCTTTAGCCGATGCCGATAACGACGGTTGTATAAACTCTTTCGACCAGAAAATATTATTCAAGTGAACTAAAAGTTTAACTGCTGCCTAATCGACACTCCCTTTAACTGTAAAATCCTGATACCTTTTCTTCTATATTCTTCCTTTGGTTTTTATATTTTTCGCCTTGCCTCACGAAAGACAACAGGTGTCTTAAGTGAGACAATAGGGTGTGTTTTGGGGTGAGGATTTGAGGAAGAAAAAAATTGTATTAGTCAGGAATTGTTGGTATAATTTGCGATTAAACCTTTTTGCCCGGTAGTGTAATTGGTAACACACAAGATTCTGGATCTTGGTTTCCTGGTTCGAGTCCAGGCCGGGCAGTTTGAAAAAAATCGCCCCCCAAAAGGGGGCGTTGTTTTTTCAATTTGCTCCCTGGATCGAAGCATAATGAGCGAAGCGAATGGTTGAGCGACTGAGGACGAAAAGTCCGAAGAAGTGCCGCGTATTCCGCGGCGCCA
>JBDRDG010000047.1:0-16785 GCA_043821045.1 Candidatus Omnitrophota bacterium
CGGCGTAAACTGGGATGACATAACGATCCTGTCCGAGGCCGGCGTCAACTGGGATGACCTACAAATTCTTTCCGAAGCCGGCGTGAACTGGGACGATTTAACTGTGTTAAGTGAGGCGGGAATAAACTGGAGCGACTTTAAATCGTTGACCGTAGCCGGGATAAACTGGAGCGACTTTGAAATTTTAAGTAAATCAGGTATCAACTGGGACGATTTGGATGTGTTGACGCGCGCCGGCGTAAACTGGGATGACATAACGATTCTGTCTGAGGCGGGCGTCAACTGGGATGATATACAAACTCTGTCTAAAGCCGGCGTGAACTGGGACGATTTAACTGTGTTAAGTGCGGCGGGGATAAACTGGAGCGATTTTAAACCGTTGACCGCAGCCGGCATAAACTGGAGTGATTTTGAGATTTTAAGTAAATCAGGTATAAACTGGGACGATTTGGATATACTGACGCGCGCCGGCGTCAACTGGGATGATATTAAGATTTTAAGTGAAGCCGGTGTTAACTGGGATGATATACAGGTAATGGCCCAGGCGGGTGTGAACTGGGACGATTTAACTGTGTTGAGCGAGGCGGGGATAAACTGGAGCGACTTTAAACCGTTGACTGCAGCCGGGATAAACTGGAGCGACTTTGAGATTTTGAGTAAATCGGGTATAAACTGGGACGATTTGGATGTATTGACGCGCGCCGGTGTAAACTGGGATGATATTACAATTTTGTCCGAGACAGGTATAAACTGGGATGATATCCAGATAATGGCTGTCGCGGGGGTCAACTGGGATGATTTAGAGGTTTTAACTGAAGCTGGTGTAAACTGGTCAGATTTTAAGACCTTGACTATCGCCGGCATAAACTGGAGTGATTTCCAGATTTTAAGCGAAGCAAATATAAACTGGAGCGATTTGGATGTAATGACGAAAGTCGGTACAAACTGGCAGGATATAAAAGTATTGAGTGAAACAGGTATAAATTGGGACGATATTCAGGTAATGGGTAAGGCTGGAGTCAATTGGGATGACTTAGAGGCATTAAGTAAGGCTGGAATTAACTGGTCTGATTTTAAATCATTAACGGCGATAGGGATTAATTGGAATGATTTTGAGATTCTAAGTAAAACGGGTATCAACTGGTCTGATCTGAATGTCATGACAAAAGCAGGGGTCAATTGGGTTGATATCGGTATCTTGTCCGAAACAGGGATAAACTGGCAAGATATCAACACATGGACGAAAGCGGGAGTAAATTGGAGTGATTTCAACGTAATGTCTCAAGCCGGTGTTAACTGGTCTGATTTTAAACCATTGACCCAAGCGGGAATAAACTGGAGCGATTTACGAGTATTGGCTGAAACAGGTATCAATTGGTCTGATTTAGATATTATGACAAGCGCCGGTATTAACTGGGGCGATATCGAGATTATGTCCGAGGCCGGCATCAATTGGGATGATCTTAATATTCTCGCTCAGTCGGGGGTAAACTGGGATAGTTTAAATGTCTTGGCTGGCGCAAATATAAACTGGATTGATTTACAGAATTTAACCGAAGCCGGCGTTAATTGGAACGATATAAAGGTATTAAGTGAAAGGGGTATAAACTGGCATGACGTCGCTCAATTAAGCGACGCAGGAATAAATTGGTCAGATATAGGGGTGTTGAGTGAAACGGGTATTAACTGGACAGAGTTAGTTACCCTTACTGCCGCGGGAGTTAATTGGGCTGATTTAGCTTCTATGACAGAAGTCGGCATAAATTGGGCTGATTTAGCTTCTTTCTCCCAAGCGGGTATAAATTGGCTTGATATTAAGGTATTGTATGATATTGGCATAAACTGGCAGGATTTGAATGTCTTCAGTTCCGCCGGGATTAATTGGAGCAATATATCACAGATGGCCGGGGCGGGCGTGAATTGGGATAATATAAAAGTATTAAGTGAAACAGGGATAAATTGGAATGATATTGAAGTAATGAGTAAGGTCGGTATTAACTGGTCAGATTTAGCCTATATGAGCGGGGTGGGTATTAACTGGACGGATGTTAAAGGCCAGACAATTTCCAGTATTAACTGGACAGATTTAGCGGCGATGACTTCGGCGAGTATCAATTGGCAGGAAATCGGCCAGTTAGCCGATAAGATGGATACGCTCAGTACCGATATAGCTGTTATAGATTCGATTATAGGCGGCTTAGAAGAGACTATCGGTCAGGCAGGCGATAGCAGTACAGCTTCTTTGTATGGATTGATTGAGAATATTGAATCTTTAGTAGGAGATTTAGACGTCGGCAGTTTAAACACTTCTATAAGCGCGATTGAGGCTCTTCTCGGCAGTTCCACAGATACTTCATCGCAAGCAACAATTTTCGGCAAGATAAACGATATCGAAGGATTCGTGCAGTTGATCGGCAGCGCCGCCGACGAAGGTACCGTGGCTACTTTATTCGGCAAGATTAAGTCAACCAAAGGATACGCTTTGAACGCTTATGAAGAAGTGCAGACTCTTAGGTCGGAGTTAGGCGTAGAAGATACCGAGACGGGTTTATATAAGTATATAGAGAAAATTCATCAGATTCTTGCTAATCTAAAAGAGACAGCCGATTCGATGCTGATGACGAAACTGGACGGCGAAACATTGACTAAAAATATAATCGATTCTTTAGTCAATGCCGTTAACGAAAGCGCAAAATCATTAGGGCTTAAAATAGAGGTTGTAAAAGGCCTTGACGAGGAAGGGTTAGAAAATAATACTATGGTTAATAATAAGCTTAAAGAGCTGAAAGAGATGTTAGATGTTATATATAAATCGTCGGAACAGGAAGGAATTGTTATAAAATCGTGGTTTGAAGCGGACTAATATAAGCGGTTGATATGAAAATAACTTTTTTATCCGGTATAATTACTTTCTTCATATTTGCGGGAACGATTGACCTTTGTTACTGTGATGTTTCTCTCAAAATAATCGTCCTTAACCCATCGGCATCGGAAGAAAAAGTTGTTCCCGTGCGTTATAAACTGCCGCTTCGGATAGCAAAAGAGGATGTATTAGACAGCGGCGGTCTCAAAGTAGATTATGATTCAGAAAAAGGTTTGTATTATGTTTATGGCGACGTGAAATTGGGCCCTAAAGAGAGTAAAACGATAAAAATTGTCGTACGTGACATCTGGAAAGTTCCTGAAGAGGAGGTTGACAGTTTATTCAAGATCCTCGACGATAATATCGCCGCGATAAAAGATTACGAGAAGTGGGAAGCGGCGAAAATAGTAGGCGAAAACATAAAGGCGAAAATAGAATCTATCTCTAGGCTCCAGGCCGATATCAGCTCCGATATTGAAAAGAGGATGCAGATGTATTCTGTTATCCTGGGGAAAATAAAAGACGTAAAAAACGATATCTTTTCCCTGGAAAATTTAGTCGAGTTCGGGGAAATGGACGTAAAGTATGACAAAACAATTACCTTCGCTGTAGAGGCGCAGAATATCCTCGATAAAGAGGTTAAAGTTCCTTTGCGTTACTATCTTCCCAAAGAGGTTACTCCCGAAGAGGTAATTGATAAGGGTAGATTCGATATAAAATATGATTATCAGAAAGAACAGTTTTATTTGACAGCGGAAGAGTCGTTTAAGCCTAAAGAACTGAAGCAGTTCAGTATTAAGCTTAAAAACATCTGGTATTTTCCCGAAGAAATTATTGAGCGCTATGGCGTTGAGGCGGATAAATTAAACGACAAAATTAGTGAAACGGATTTTGCCGCGATCGGAGAAATTCTCATTAATGAAATAAACCGCCACAAAGAAGCGATATTAAGTTCGCAGGCGAAAGCTTTATCGGTTGAAGAAAGTATCCACGTTTACAGTATTAATAAAGACAGGGTCGCGGCGATTAAGGACAGTCTTGATAAATTGCGCCAGCTTTTGGTTAAAAAAGACGAGAGTAAGGCCCAGGCTCAGCCGAAAGAAGAGGCTTTTGAAAGGAGGAATGTGATAAAAGACGTAAAATTCCTCCAGCAATTAACCGAATTAAGTAAAAATTTCTTCCAATTAAAAGGCAGAACGGTTTGGCAGATTATATTCCTTTTGGTAATTTTTGTTATCGGCCTGACAACTTTCTTCTACGGCGTGTGGTTTATTAATCTTCAGAAGGAAGAAAAACGCAAGTTGAGAAAGATAGGTTTTAAGTAGAGATTATCTGGAAATTATAACGTTTTTATAATATACTTATAAGTATAGGAGTTATTTAAGGAGCAGGAAACGATGGCGCCTTTACAGTATAAAGAATACGGCGTGGTAAAGAGTATCAAAGGCTGTATAGTTAACCTTACTGGCTTTGAGAACTGTATTAACGGCCAGCTCGTTCAGTTCGGTTTTGGCACAGAAGGGATAATCATCGGTTTTGATCAGGAAGAAACCCAGGTCTTGTTAATTAAGGAGAAGTCCAGCCTTACCAGCGGCACGCGGGCGGTTATGACCCTTGAACCGTTTAATGCCGCCGTCGGCGACAAGTTTATCGGCCGGATAGTTAACGTTTTAGCCGAGCCGCTGGATGATCTCGGCCCTTTAGAACCTGACGCCTATTACCCTATTTTTGCCCAGGCGCCTTCTGTCTTGGATAGGGAGATTTTAAAAGAAACCGTCGAGACCGGTATTAAAATAGTAGATACTATGCTTCCTATCGGAAGAGGCCAGAGGCAGTTAGTCTTAGGCGATAAGATGACCGGTAAGACAACGATTTGTACCGATGTAATATTAAATCAGAGAGGAAAAGACGTTGTCTGCATATACTGTTGTATCGGTAAGAGCAAATCGGCTCTCGACCGGGTAGTTAATCTTTTTAAAGATAAGAAGGCTTTTGAATATAGTATAGTGGTGGCGGCTATGGCTGGCACTTCTCCCGGTCAGCAGTATTTAGCTCCTTATATAGCCTGTTCTTTAGGGGAGTATTTTATGCGTAAAGGCGGCCATGTTTTCATCGCTTTTGACGACTTTACTAAACATGCATGGGCTTATAGGGAGATTTCTCTTTTGCTTTCACGCCCGCCCGGACGCGAATCTTATCCCGGCGACATCTTTTATTTACACTCAAGGATGATTGAACGGGCGGCAAAGCTGTCACAAGAGTTAGGCGGCGGATCGATTACTTTCTTTCCTATAGTTGAAACTTTAGAAGGTGATTTGACCGGGTATATCCCGACAAATTTAGTTTCGATGACCGACGGCCAGATATATTTAAACGCGTCGCTTTTCGGAGAAGGTTTTAAACCGGCGATTGATTTAGGATTGTCGGTTTCGCGTGTCGGCACCAAAGTCATGTGGCCGATACTCAAGAAACTGAGCGGCTCTTTGCGTTTAGATTACCTCCAGTACCGCCAGCGGCTCAAAGTCTCAACCTTAAAAGTTGGCGGAGCGCCGTCGGAAGATGCTACCAGTGAAATGCGTTCCGGCGAGATAGTAACCGAACTCCTTACTCAGCCTAAAGACAGCCCGGTCGATATGATCGAACAGATTGTAGTATTTTTTGGTTTCGCGAGGAAAATAATTTTTGAGCTGACCAGCGAGCAGATTACAAAGCTGAAAAACAATATTTTCTCCTTCGCCGAGAAGCACTATCCAAATCTGTTAAAAGAAATATCAGAAAAAAAAGATTTAACCGATGAGATAGAAGAACAGCTTAAGAAGCTATATTCGGAATATATACGCTTACTGCATGAGGAAGAGAGGAATCAGCCGGACCTAAGCGTAAGCGAATAAAATATTATCATGCTTAATATGTTTTAAAGTTATGGCGGAAGATCTTCCTAAATTTAAACTTTTAGTGATTAACCCCGACAGGGTGGTTTTTCAGGGAGAGGTCCACAGCCTTTTTTTACCCGGCGATACCGGCGAATTTGAGCTTTTGCCTTACCACTACCCTGTGATGAGCCTCTTAAGGGACGGCGATATCGTTCTTGACTGGGAGTCGGCCATACCGATACGCCACGGTATCGCTAAATTCTTCCGTAACGAGTGCATTATCTTAGCAGAAATAGATGAATTCGCTTTTATAGATATACCGGGGTTTAACATATAAGATGAGCACTTTAATCATTGTCTTAATAATGCTGATGGTTGTCTTAGGTCCCTCGGCGGTTATCGCTATTTTAGGCCACGCTACAATTAAAGCTTTGGGGCGCAATCCCTCGGCGGCGTCAAAGATCTTTATGGGTACGATTTTTCTTTTAGTTTTCGTTGAAGCGATATCAATTATAGCCCTGTTAGTTATTTTTCAAATATTTGGCGGATAAATTTAAGCCAAGGAAGGTGAATATATGTTTTACGTAGTGCTGATTATTTTATTCCAGACGATAGTGTTTTTTATCATTTATTTCTTTTTAAAAAAACTGATGTGGGGAAGCACCGAGAGCGCCGTCAACCGTCTTAATGAGGAGTACGGCGAGATAAATAAGAAGAAAGAAGAACTTACGGTGAAGATACAGCAGATTGAAGAGGAGTATAAAGCAAGAAAAGAAGAGACAGAAAAAGCCGTCTTGGAAATAAAGGATAAAGCCGATCTAGACATACAGGAGAAAAAAGACGAAAGTTTCACAAAAGCGAAATTGACGGCGGAAAAAATCATCGCTGACGCGATGAGCTCACAGGTTAAGATAAGAGAAGACATACAGCGGGAAGAGCATCTTAAGATGCTCGATACCTGCGAGGCGACTTTAAAGAGAATATTCAGCGACATCGTCAAGGGAGAACTGAATAAATTTTTAGTGGCTGATTTTCTCCGTGAGTTTGAAAACATGGATTTAGGGCCGGTTCCTCTTTATGTGGAAGAAGTGGAAGTCGTGACCTCCGCCGATTTATCGGATACGATGAAAAAGGCAATAGAGGAGCATATAAGCACAAAATTAAAGCGCAAAATGTCGGTGAAGGAGGTCGTTGACAAGAAGATTATCGGGGGAGTTATTATGAAGTTCGGTACCCTAGTCGTTGACGGAAGCCTAGTCGGCAAGCTGAAAGATATTATCGCTTCCGACAAACAGACGGCGGAAGACACAAGAAAGTAGCATGTCAAAAACAATAAAAATAAAGTCGGATTTAGACGATATCGTTTCTCTCATCGAAGTCTTGGAAATCTTGCGTGACGTGGCTTCAAACCATTTTTTTAACGCCGCCCGGAGAAAAGAGCGCTTTTCCGCTTTTGCCAACGCTTTTGTCGATTTCTTCCGTATGGTCCATTTTGTCGATGTCGACAGCCCTTTGGTTAGAGCGGAAGGCGGTAAAGCCGTCGGTATCCTTCTGATTACTACCGAAGGGTCGTTTATGTCCGATATGACTTCAAAGATTATAAAGGCTGGCGTGATGGAAGCGGAGCAGAGCGAAAAAGCGGAGTTTTTCGTCGTCGGCTACAAAGGCGCGGCGCGCTTGAAAGCCGTGCTTGGCCATGATAATTTCGCCTCATTCACCAACATTGAGCGTTTCGGCCTGCAGCGGATAGTTTTGCTGGTAAAAAGACCAGCTTGTCAATAGGGTGGTGGAAAAGCAGGTTAGCAAGGTGTTTGTGATTTACCCCAAAGCGGTAAGCTTAAACCTTATTAAACCGAAGAAAATAAAGATACTGCCGGCGGAGGAGCTGTTGACTTTTCAAGAGGAAGTCAAAGACACAATTGAAAAGGTCATTATCGAGTCGGATTTAAACTTGGTTATTCATTATCTTGCTGACCTTTGGCTTACCTGCCGGCTTTATGAGGCCTTAGAAGACTGTATGGTCGCCGGATTTGCCGCCCAGTCGCAGCAGATAGAGTCGGGCCTGAGCCGGATGAATAAAGATAAGAAAGGGCTTATTTTATCTTTTCGTAAATCACAGAAAGGCGATATCGACAAAAGCTTAAGAGAGGTCTTTAGCGCCTCGCTTATTACCGGAAAGCGATAGAAAGGTATTTTATGTCTGATAGCGATACGCAAGTAAATGGCGAAATAGAGGTTTCCGCCACTGGAAAGATTAATTACGGTAAGATCATTGCCGTCCAGGGGCCGGTTGTTGATGTTCAGTTTTCCGACACGAGTTTAATGCCCGCTCTTTATGAGATTTTGAAAGCGAAGGCTTTCGACGCAAGGGAGATTTTGTTGGAGGTAGCCGAACATGTGTCCAGTGATTTAGTAAGGTGTATTGCTCTTTCCGACACGCTAAACTTGCAGAAAAATTCTTTCGCCTATATTACCGGCCAGCCGGTAACCGTTCCTGTCGGCGACGCTCTGTACGGGAGAATTATTAATATCGCCGGCCGGCCGCTTGATAACAAACCGGAAGTTGATATTGACCTGCGCTGGCCGATTAGAAGATATCCCGATAAACCTCTCTATGAGCTTTCTTCCAATATAACCGAGAAACCAGCCGTTCTTGAGACAGGCATAAAGATGATTGATCTTTTGTTTCCCCTTGTGAAAGGCAGTAAGACGGGAGTTTTAGGCGGCGCCGGTTGCGGCAAGACGGTTATTATCTTAGAGCTGATTAACAATATTGTTACTAAGCACCAGGGCGCCTGCGTTTTCTGCGGGATCGGCGAACGGATAAGAGAGGGTAATGAGCTTTATTATGATTTGCAGGAACATAACTTATCCTCACGGGTAATGATGGTTTTCGGCCAGATGAATGAACCGCCGGGGGCACGCTATGAAATAGTTAATACCGGCGTTACCCTGGCCGAATACATACAGAGTAAAAACAAAGATGTCCTTTTATTTATGGACAATATATTTCGTTTTGTTCAAGGCGGACAGGAAGTCTCTATTCTTCTTGGGCGTGTTCCTTCCGAAACCGGCTATCAGCCTACGATGGGTTCGGAAGTGGCTAACATTCAAGAGAGAATTCGTTCGATTAAAGGCCGAGGATCAATCACGGCCTTTCAGGCCGTTTATGTCCCCGCTGACGATATGACTGACCCGGCGGTTGTAACTATCTTTAGTTATCTCGATTCGGTAATTAAATTGTCACGTGAGCTGGTTCAAAAAGGTTTTTATCCGGCAATCGATCCGTTAACGAGTACAAGCGCCAATTTAGACCCTACGGTAGTCGGCAAGAAGCATTTTGATATAGCCCAGAAGGTTATTTTTTTAATAAACAAGTTTAACCGTTTGCATAAAATCGTCCAGATCATCGGTCTAGAAGAACTTAGCAAAATAGATAAGGGTGATTACCTGCGCGCCGAAAAACTCCTCAATTATATGACCCAGCCGTTTATTGTATCCGAGGTATATACCGGTAAAAAAGGCGCCTACGTAAGTGTTGAAGATAATCTTGAAAGCTGCGAGAGAGTAATGAGTGGTGAGTTCGACGAACGGCCGGCTAAAGATTTCTATATGATCGGTAAAGTGAGATAAATTCTATGAATAAATTTGACAATGACCTTGCCAGCGAGCTTATAAAAAGAGACTTGGTATTACAGGACAATATTGACCAGGCCCTGGTTTTATCCAGCCAGCGTAATATCGGTTTTAGCCAGGCTTTAATAGAAGGCCGATATATCGATGAGGCAGTACTGTTATCGATAGCCTCGGAAATCAGCGGAATAGGCGTGGTTAATCTAAAGGAGTTAACCATTGACAATAAAGCGGTAGAAGCCGTACCGGTGCGTTTCTGCTGGCACTACGAATTCATGCCGCTTAAGTTGGATAATAAATTATTAACTATTGCCGTTACCGTCCCTTTGAGCGTGCATGTTCAAGATGAAATACGCTTAAGCCTTGGTTTTAACATTTCCATGTTTCTTTCTAAGAGAGGCGATATTATCGAAGCGCTTAAGACCCATTACGGCTTAGGGTCGGACACCGTCGACCGTATGGTTGGGTATAAAGATAAAGATCCTCTCGGTCAAAAGCAGACGTCCGGCCAGGAGATAGAAGATATTGAGCGTATAGCCGAAGACGCTTCAATCGTAAAGCTAGTTAATCAAATCATTCTTGATGCCTATATAAAGCGGGCTACGGATATACACATTGAACCTTTCCGCGGTAAGGTGCGCTTGCGCTACAGGATAGATAGCGTTCTTTTTGAGCAGAGCGTTCCGCGGGAATTAAACAGTTTTATTCAGCCGATTCTTTCACGGATAAAAATAATGGCTAATCTTAATATCGTCGAACACCGCTTGCCTCAGGACGGAAGGTTAGTCGTTAAGACGCAAGAGCAAATTCTTGATTTAAGGGTATCGTTTATGCCGACACCGCACGGTGAAAGTTTGGTTATCAGGATTTTGCCGACGAAGATGGTATTTAGCTTGGAGAAACTTGGCTTTTATTCCCGGGATCGAGAGTTCATCGAGTCAATAATTAAACGGCCGAACGGCATTATGTTTGTAACCGGGCCTACCGGTTCGGGCAAAACGACCACCCTCTATGCCTGTTTAGAGAAAGTTAACCGCAAAGAAAAGAAGGTTATTACTGTGGAGGACCCGATGGAATACGAAATGAGCGATGTCACACAGATACAGGTTAATCCCGATATAGAGTTGACTTTCGCCAAGGGCTTAAGGAGTATCCTGCGCCATGATCCCGATATAATAATGGTAGGAGAGGTGAGAGATAAAGAGACGGCGGAGATAGCTATCCGGGTAGCCTTAACTGGACATTTTGTTTTATCGACACTCCATACGAATGACGCCGTATCCGCGATAACCCGTCTTGTTGATATCGGGATAGAACCTTACCTTGTTGCCGCAAGCGTTCACACCTTCATTGCCCAGAGATTAATTAGAGTTTTATGCTCTGACTGCAAGGAGGAGGCTAAATTAGATGATAAACTCAAAAAAAGGATTATTGCCGATTTAGGTTTAGATAAGGATGATTTTCCGGTGGTCTATAAAAAGCGAGGCTGCCAAAAGTGTAACTCCACCGGTTTTTACGGCCGGACGGCTATTTATGAGATATTAAATGTTGATCAAGAGGTAAGGAGAATGATTCTTGATAGAGCTTCAGCTGATGATATTAAATCCTATGCCGTTGAAAACGGCATGAGGGTTCTTTTTAAAGACGGGTGGAGTAAGGTGTTAGCCGGCGTTACCACCGCTAGCGAGGTATTAAGTGTCTGTGATGATACGCGTTTATCTTCTCCCCGGGATGGAAAATCTGCGGCAGGGACAAAAGGGAAAGCTTTATTAGATGCCAGTCAAGATCAAGGAGGAGATGATCAACCCGGCGGCTCTAATCGAAGAATATTTATGAGAGTACCCAAACGGATTTCCATAGAAATCCGGCTAGTCGATCAAGGCGGCGGTACGGTCAGTGAAATTATTAGCGAAGATTTCGATATGGATTATGTTAGTGTTTTAACCGAAGAGCTTCTTGAGTCAAAGATTACAAAAAAAGTAGATCTTGTCGATTCCCATGTCGTTTATACCACTACGCTTAATCTAAGCGCCGGCGGAGTGGTCTTGGAGTCGCGATACCGCTTTCCTCTCGGTTCAATCCTCGATTTGCGAATATATATATCGGAAAAAGAACCTTTGCAGTGTCTGGCAAAAGTAGTCAGAGTAGAAAAGGATTTACCGCACTGTTTCCATGTCGCTCTATGTTTTCTTGATATGTCGGGTGTCCAGCGCACTGAATTAGGACAGTTTATCGAGAAAGAAGCCATGAATTCAGCCGCGTTAAATATGGATAGCTATAAAGAGAGGCGGGACGGATAAAGGCATATGCAGACTTTTATTTATAAAGCCAAAAAGGGACCGGATCAGGTTGTTGAAGGTAAGATGATTGCTCATAACACCGAAGATGTAGTTAATAGGCTGAGTGAGCAGGGCTACGTGGCTACTTATGTTAAGGAAGAAGTAAAAAGCAGAGAGTCACTCCGTCGTTCTTGGCGGCGGTCGGTCATCGGGGTGCGGCTTAAAGACCGTATAGTTTTTTCCAAACAGCTGGGAATCTTTGTTAAGGCGAAAGTGCCGATATTAAAGGCATTTATGATTCTATCCCAGCAGACGTCGGATAAGTGCCTTAAAAGGGTGATAGACGAAATAACCGATGACCTTAAGAACGGAGAGTCTCTATCTATAATTCTAAAGAACTATCCCGAGATATTCTCTCCTTTCTACAGAGCTATGGTTAAAACGGGAGAAGAAAGCGGCTCTTTAGAGAAGTCCCTTATGCACATAACAAATTACTACGTAAGAGAAGCCGAATTTATTGCTAAGATTAAATCGGCTCTTACCTATCCTTTTTTGATTCTGGTAGTGGGATTTTTCACGATTATTTTTATATTTACCAATGTCATACCGAAAATAATTCCTTTACTTATTAATTTGGGGGTAACTCTTCCTTTGCCGACAAAAATATTAATATGGTTGAGCAATTTTCTGGTTGATAACTGGTTATTAATGCTTTTAGCCGTTGTTCTATTCACTTTAATATCTAAACGGGCGATGCGTAATAAACTGTTTACTTATTATCTCTCAGTCTTGAAGATTAAAATACCGATTCTTGGCGAGATGGTAGTTAAATCAGAGTTTGCCCGTTTCGCGAGGGCTTTAGAGATTTGTTTACAAAGCGGCATGCCTATCGTAAAAGCTTTAGAGGTTTCCTTCCCGATAATAAGAGAGGATGCGATAAAAAAAAGTTTAGATAACAGCCTGAAGGAGTTAGAGGCCGGCACGCCTTTTAGCAGTATCGTGAAGGCTTCAGGTTCATTTTCGCCTTTTGTCTATAACCTTATCGAAACAGGGGAAGAATCCGGCAATCTTAAGGAGTCTTTTTCTCTTATCGCCGAGTCGTTCGAGGCCGATAGCGATAGATTCGTTAAGGTTATAACCACTCTCATTGAACCGGTCATGGTCTTAGTAATCGGAGCGGTTGTCGCCCTTATCGTAAGCGCCGTATTACTGCCTATTTTTGAGTTAAACTTTATCCAGATATAATAAAAAAGGAGCGTGTAAAATGTTTGTCTTTAAGAGAAAAACAGGATTTGATAATAATTATCGCCGCTTATATAAAAAGAGAGGTTTTACCCTTATTGAGATACTTCTCGTCGTTGTCATTTTAAGCGCTCTGGCAACAATGATTATTCCAAGATTGCGGGGGCGGTCCGATCAGGCTAAAGAAGCCATAGCCAAGACGGATATTTTAGTAAACATACCGACGGCTTTAAAATTATATGATTTAGATAATGGCATGTATCCTACCAGCGAGCAGGGACTGAAAGCCTTAGTCGTCAGGCCGGCTAAACCGCCGCTTCCCGATAACTGGAACGGACCGTATATAGAGCGTAAATCTCTCCTTGATCCTTGGGGCAGGGAGTATATTTATAAATTTCCCGGTATACAGGGAGTTGATTATGACCTTTCTTCTTCGGGTAAATCAAAGGATAAAGAGGAAGATGATATAGTTAATTGGAAATAAAAGCAGAGGCAGAAAGAGAATATCATGAGAATTAATCGGAAAGGGTTAACTTTTGTTGAGGTTCTGGTTGCCGTAGCTGTGGTTTCCCTTTCTCTTGTTTCGATATTCCGTGTTTTTTTCGAAACAATATCTATACGCCAGCATCTTAAGAATAGAATAGAGGCTCAAATTTATCTCGAAGAGAATAAAAAAGAGATACAAAATATTATTAATGAGAAGAGCATCGCGGGAGAATATGTTAATTACACAAGCGAAGGTAAATCACCGCGTTTTACGCTTATTTCACGGATAAAAAAGCTTAGGCAGTTTAATAAGATTTATCAATTGGAAATAACTGTTTCCTGGAAGGAAAAAGGCAGGAACGTAAGCTTAAGACGGTTTGTCTATTTGCGGAAAGCGTAATAAAATTTTAAGAAATCAGCTAAATAATCTTAAGGTTAAAATATTGTCTGCCAGCGGGAAAATGGGGGTAAAGAGAAGTTTTTCACTCTTAGAGTTAGTCATAGCTTTGTCCTTATCCCTGTTTGTCGGGATGCTTATATACCGGACACTGGCAAGCGGCCTGGCGTTATGGAAGTGGCATCGGGCCGATCGTTCATTGGGGGATTTTGTAATATTTTTTGAGAAGATGTCGTATGATTTACGTAATTACGCTGATTTTTCTTCGGCTGATTTCCAGGGCCGGCCGGATAAAATTACTTTTTACGTCCACGACCCCGGATATCTTTTAAACGGAGGGGGCAAGATAAACGATAGTAAAAGAGAGTTTAACCCTTCTCTCTACAGGGTTGAGTATGTTTTTTTAGCCGAGAGAAAAGAAATAAGGCGCAAACTCTATAAATTCGGATCGCAAGAGGCTTATCGTAATACTTTATGTCTATCGGATGTCGACAAAGTTAATTTTTCTTTTTCTCTTCTTGATAAGACAGACAACAGAGAGAATGTTTATCATGAGACAAGCGGCGTAACCCCTCTTGGTATGGCGGTAGATATAGAGTGGAAAGACTCTCAAGGCAACACCAATAACACTAAGAGGCTGTTTTCTTTTCTCAATACGTAATTACCTATGGCTATTTTCCAACAGACAAGGAGAAAGGAGAAGGCAACTGTTTTGATATTGTCGGTCTGGGCCTTGATTTTTTTAAGCACCTTAGCGATAATTTTAGGCAGTGTGGTTAGCAAGGAGATTTCTTTGGTGAGAAGGGTTGAGACGAGAAATAAGATCTATGATTTACTGTATTCCGGCGTTATGGCCGGGCAGGATATAATAATTTCTTGTCAAGAGAAGGATGAAACTCCTGCCGTCGATTCGTTAAATGATTTCTGGGCTGATCAGCCGGGGTTATTTAAAGATATAAAAGTGGACAAGGGACGGGTTTCTATTTATTATAATTATAAAAACAATATCACCAAAAAAGAAGACCTTCGTTACGGTTTTGTCGACGAAGAGAGGAAGATAAATATAAATTACGCCTCACGGGAGACTTTAAAATGTTTGTTCTCTCTTTTACTGGATGAGGAAAAAGCTCCTTTATTGGCGGCGGCGATAGAAGATTGGCGTGATCAAGATGATATTCTCTACAGCAATGATGCGGCCCTAAGTGAGCGGATAAATTACGCTAACTCCGGATATGAATATGCGCCGAAAAACGCTCCTTTTCGCAGCCTTGAAGAGCTTCTTTTAGTTAAGGATGTCGATGCTGAAACTTTCTTTAATCTAAGAGATTATATTACCGTTTTTGGTGACGGTAAAGTAAACATAAATACGGCTCCTTTAGAAGTAATTATTTCTTTGGGGATGACCGGTAGTTTGGCCGATAAGATAGTTTATTTTCGTTGCGGTCCGGATAGAATCGAGGGTTCGTGGGATGATAATTATTTTACTTCTTTAGATACTGTTATCGACGATTTATCTTTATCCAATGATATCAGCGATGAGGACAAGGAAAATTTTAATCAAGCTCTTTCCGCCGGTAGTTTAGATGTTAAATCCAGTACCTTTACCGCCATATGCGAGGGTAGATTAGCGGATTCTTCCTTAACCGGCAAAATTATGTGTGTGTTTGACAAACAAGGCAATACGCGATATTGGAGTTGTAAGTTAACTAATATCAGTGGGTTAGGACAATATGATTAAAGAGAAGAAAGGCTTTCTGGTTAAAACACGCAATATTGTCTCCATAGAGATAGGCGATAAAACTCTTAAGCTGGCCTACCTTAAAGTGACCAGTGATAAGAAGGAGGTTATCAATATAGCGGCTTATGATATTATTGATGTTAAAGATGATGTTATCGTAAGCAAAATTAAAGAGTTCATTAAGAGTCAGCATATAAACAAAGCCGAAGTGATCAACGTTATCCCTTCTAATTTTGCTATATCAAAGAATATTGAGATACCATCTAGTGACGAACGGGAGATAAGAGATATTATTGAGCTTCAGGCGGGAAGGCATACCCCTTATTCAAGAGAAGAGATTATTATGGATTACGCCGAGATCGGCATATCCCATAACCGCTACACTAAGGTTTTACTGACTATTATTAAGCGGGATATCGTTGTGCGGCGCTATGAACTTATAAAAAAGGCAGGGTTTAAAGCAGAAAGAGCAGTCTTGGCATCGGAGGCGATATTGCTTTTATGTTCTTCATTCCTTGAGTCTCAAGCCAAAGATAAACCGATAGCTATAGTTCATATAGACGGCACGCATATGGATTTTATTGTCGGTCATAATGACCGTTGTGTTTACACGCGCTCGATGCCGATGGATATCGTTAGGCTTTTTTCCGGAGAGGCGGATGAAAAACAAAAATGCTTGGAGGAATTAAAAAAATCGGTTGAATCTTATAAGGCCGAGAATATAGAAGAGCTGCCTTCGCTGATTTATTTTTCCGGGACGGTCGATGCCTTCACTAAAATGAAAGAAGATATAAACGATTTCTTCCGGATGAATATAGAGGTACTTTTTTATTATAATATGTTAAGCGTGTCAGATGCGATAAAAGGTAAGATAAAAGACAACCCTTGTATATCTTTTCTTTCAGTCGTATCTTGTGCCTATATCCTTGAGGCGATACGCTTAAATCTTATACCCGAAGATGTAAGGATGAGAAAGGAGATAAAAAGACAGGCAAAAAGGATAGTCCGGATGGGAATATTGGCTATGGCAGTTATAGTATTTTTTTGTGTCACCCTCCTGATGGATATGTTTTTCAAGAAAATATATTTAAGAACTTTACTTCTTAGTTATACCAAGGAAAGCCAAGAAGCTTCTAAGCTGAAAGATATCCTGGAAAAGACAAGAATAGTCAAGCGGTTCCTTGATCAAAAGGAAAGATCGCTTTTTGTATTAACGGAATTATTTAAAGCTATGCCCCAGGAGATTTACCTTAATAGCATAAGCCTCGGCCAGG